>NZ_JASCXF010000028.1:0-60998 GCF_030062225.1 Sphingomonas sp. 2R-10 | reverse complement strand
TTCCGACGCCTCGTCAAAGACTACGAACGTTACGCCGAAACACTCGCAGGACTTCACATCGTCGCCTTCGCCTGCCTCATGATGAAACAGGCCGCTGCACTCGCTGATGGTTCATAACAGCCTCTAGAACCGTCACCCCAGCGAAGGCTGGGGTCTCCATCGGCTCCTGCTGCACGCTATTATCGGGAGATCCCAGCCTTCGCCGGGATGACGCCCGTTTCAATATAAGTGGATCAAGCTCTGGAACGGTATACCATCGGGTAGAGCCTCCAGACACCACTCCGGCCTGCGCCGGGGCGACGTCCATGTCGATGGTTCGAACGAAATGCCCTCAGTAGAAATTCGCCAGCGTCAGCGACCGCTCCGCCCCGTCGCACAGCGTCAGCCGGACCACGCGTCCCGGCGCATCGGTGCCCCACCGCACGTCGATCGTCCCCTCCGCCGTCAGCGCGACCGGCTGGCCGTCGACGGTACAGATCAGCTCGTTCGCCTTCCACCCGGCCTTCGCCGCCGGTCCGCCCGCCATGACGTGCAGCACGCGCAACCGGGCACGGTCGTAGCCGAGCAGCAGCCCGCTGGTCGATTTGAGCGGCGGGGGCGGGGCCTGCGGGTTGGGGGCGACCACCATCTGCCCGGCCACGGGATCGAGCAGCACGCGGTAGCGCAGCAACAGTCCCGTGCCGACCCGCCCGGCGACCCGCACCTGTCGGGTGAAACCGCCATCGCCCTCGATCCGCAGTTCGATCGGCCCGGTCGGCTGCCCGCCCAGCGTCACCCGGTCGGTGACGGTCAGCCCGGCATCGACCACGCCGCCCGCCCCGAAGGCGATGGTCGAGGTGACGCGCGCACCCTTGATCCCTGCCGCGCGCCACTGGCTGCGCGCGATGCTGAGCGAGCCGCCGTCGCCGGTATCGACCAGCAGCGGACGGACGCGGTGTTTGCCCAGCATCGCCTCGGTCAGATACAGCCCGCTGCCGTTCTGGAGGGTCATCGGCACCTTCGTACCGGCAAAGGGCATCCGCCCGCTCGGCAACAGGCGGAAGCGGCGATTGGCGAAATCGATGTCGAGCGCATGGGCGCCGATCAGGTCGGTCCCGACCAGGACCTCGGCATCGCCCGATGCGCTGGCCAGCAGTCGCGGCAGTTCGATCACCGCGACGCGCCCGCCGCTGCGGCTGAGCGCGCCGAACGCGATCGACTTCGTCGCCGCCCAGTCGACGCGGATCGCGCCGCCCAGCGCCACGCCCGACGCCGCGCCGTCCGGATCGATCGTCAGCTTCGCGCGGCGGGCAAAGGCGCGGCTGACCGCGCTATAATTCAGCCCGGTGTCGAGCAGCGCCTGCGCGCTCACCCCGTCGATCGTCATCGCGAAGCGCAGATGGTTGGCGGCGGTCAGCGTGAACGGCACCCAGCGCGCCTCGGCATCGCCGGACAGGGTCTGTGCAGGGGCGGCGGGCGGCGCGGCGAACAGCAGCAGCGCGAGGAGGAGTCGGGCGATCACCGCCGGGATGTAGGGCGGCTCCGGCGGCGGCGCTACAGGCATGCCTCCAGCAGCGCCTGGTCAAAGCCATATTGCTTGGCCTTGTCCAGCGTGTACGGGCGCATCCCCATCGAGCGATATTCGCCGATGATCTTGCCGTCGGCGCTCTCGTCCAGATATTCGAACTTGAACAGTTCCTGCGTGACGATCACCGGCCCTTCCATGCCGATGACCTCGGTGATGTTGGTGACGCGGCGCGACCCGTCGCGCAGGCGCTTCACCTGCACGATCAGGTCGACCGAATCGGCGATCTGGCGGCTGATCGCTTCCTTGGGCACCTTGATGTCCGACATCATCACCATGTTCTCCATCCGCGCGAGGCATTCGCGCGGGGAGTTGGAGTGGAGCGTCGCCATCGACCCGTCATGGCCGGTGTTCATCGCCGCCAACAGGTCGAAACACTCCGACCCACGGATTTCGCCGAGGATGATTCGGTCCGGGCGCATACGCAGCGCGTTCTTCACGAGGTCGCGGATGGTGATCTCGCCCTGCCCCTCGAGGTTCGGCGGGCGCGTTTCGAGCGGGAGCCAGTGCGGCTGTTGCAGGCGCAGTTCGGCGGCGTCCTCGATCGTCAGCACGCGCTCGCCCGGGTCGATCATCTTCGACAGGGCGTTGAGCATCGTCGTCTTGCCCGAACCGGTACCGCCCGAAATCACGATGTTGAAGCGGCTGGCCCCGGCGACTTTCAGCGCGGTCGCCATCTTGGTGCTCATCGACCCGAAGCCCGCCATCATGTCGATGGTGATCGGCTTGGCCGAAAACTTACGGATCGAGATCGCGGTGCCCTTGAGGCTGAGCGGCGGCACGATCACGTTGACGCGGCTGCCGTCCTTCAGGCGGGCATCGGCCAGAGGCGTGGTCTGGTCGACGCGGCGGCCGACCGAGTTGCAGATGCGCTGCGCGATCTGGAACAGATGCTCCTCGTCGCGGAACTGGATCGTCGCCAGTTCCAGCTTGCCCTTGCGTTCGACGAACGTCTGTTCGGGGCCGTTGACCATGATGTCGCTGATCGCCGGATCGGCCAGCAATTCCTCGAGCGGGCCGAGGCCCAGCAGTTCGTCGACCAGCACCTTTTCCAGCGCGAACTGTTCGCGCCGGTTGAGCGTCAGTTTCAGTTCGGCCAGCACCTCGCCCACGATCGGGCGGAATTCCTCGGCCAGTTCGTCCTTGCTGAGCGTCGCGGCGGCTTCGGGATCGACCCGTTCGAGCAGGCGGGGGAGGACCTGTTCCTTGATGCGGTGGATCGAGCTTTCGAAGCCCTCGACGCGGCTGTTGCCGGCCTCGCCCGACAGCGCCTGCCGGTCGGCCAGGCGCTGCATCGCGTCGCCCATGCCCTGCGGAAGGGCGCCGGGCTGTTCGCCAGGCATCGGCTCGCTCTCGCCGCCGGGCAGCGGGGCGTGTCCCAGCGGGGGGAATTGCTGCGCGGCGTCGAGGTCGGCGGGACGCGCGGGCCCCGATCCCTGCATCGGCCGGGCCACCCCGAAGGACGGCCTGCCGCCGCCCGATCCGCCCAACCCGCTGCGTCGCCCGAATGCGTTCACGTTCCGCCACCCCATTGATTCGTAGCGGGGAGGCTAGGCGAGAAGCGTTTACGATTGTCTAACCAAGGTCGGGGGCCGGACACGGAACGGGCGGGACATGGTTGGCCATGCCCCGCCCGTTCCGATACTGCATTCGTTGAAGCCGTTCGTCATTCCCGCGAGGGCGGGAATCCATACACACAGCGGTGGCGCGTCAGGATGAACGTCGGCGTCCATGGGGTCCCGCCTTCGCGGGACCGAGGAACGAGCGATGGCCGGAAAGCCATCCCTCCCTGGTGCGATCAGATGTGGATCGGCTTGCCCTGCACCGCCATCGCCGCTTCCTTGAGCGCCTCGGCATGGGTCGGGTGCGCGTGGCAGGTATAGGCGATGTCCTCGCTGGTCGCGCCGAATTCCATCGCCTGCGCCGCCTGCGCGATCATCGTGCCGGCCAGCGACGAGACGATCCACACGCCGACCACGCGGTCGGTCTTGGCGTCCGCAATGACCTTCACGAAGCCGTCGGTGTCGCGGTTGGTCTTGGCGCGGCTGTTGGCGGCGAAGGGGAACTTGCCGACCTTGATCTCGCCCTTCTCGCTGGCGGCTTCCTCGGTCAGGCCGACGCCCGCGATCTCGGGCATGGTGTAGACCACGCTCGGGATCACATCGTGGTTCACGATGCCGGTCTGGCCGGCGATGAACTCCGCCGCGGCGACGCCTTCGTCCTCGGCCTTGTGCGCCAGCATCGGGCCATGCACCACGTCGCCGATCGCCCAGATGCCGTCGACGCTGGTGCGGAACTCGTCGTCGATCTCGACCTGCCCGCGCTGGTTGACCGACAGCCCGGCCTTGTCGAGCGCGAGCCCTTCGGTGTTCGCGCGGCGGCCGATCGACACCAGCACCGCATCGGCGGTGATCGTCGTCGCCTCGCCGCCCGCCGCCGGTTCGACGGTCAGCGTCGCGGTGCCGCCATCAACGCTCGCGCCGGTGACCTTGGTCGACGTCTTGAGGTCGAAGCCCTGCTTCTTGAACAGCTTGGCCGATTCCTTGCGGACCTCGCCGTCGAAGCCGGGCAGGATCTGGTCGGCATATTCGACCACGGTGACCTTGGCGCCGAGGCGACGCCACACGCTGCCGAGTTCGAGGCCGATCACCCCGCCGCCGATCACCACCAGATGCTCGGGCACCCTGGGCAGCGCCAGCGCGCCGGTCGAATCGACGATGATCGCCGCGTCGTTGTCGACCTCGACGCCGGGCAGCGGCATCACGCTCGACCCCGTGGCGATCACGATGTCGCGCGCGGTGACGGTGCGGTCGCCGACCTTCACGCTATGGTCGTTCTCGAACGCGGCATAGCCCTTGAGCCATTCGACCTTGTTCTTCTTGAACAGATATTCGATGCCGCCGGTCAGCTCGCCGACCGCCTTCTTCTTTTCGGCATGCATCTGGTCGAGGTTGAGCGACGCGCCCTGGATGTCGACGCCGAACTTGGCGAGGTGGCCGCCGGTCGCTTCCGCGTACAGCTCGGAGGCATGCAGCAGCGCCTTGGACGGGATGCACCCGACGTTCAGGCAGGTCCCGCCCAGCGTCTCGCGCCCTTCGGCGCAGGCGGTCCTAAGCCCAAGCTGTGCCGCGCGGATCGCCGCGACATAGCCGCCGGGTCCGGCACCGATCACGAGGACGTCGAAGTCGTAGTCAGCCATTGTCTCTATCCCGTCCTAGTCGTTGTGGGCGATCACGCGGATCGCGCCGTCGCCGGTACGGCGGCAGTTTGCCGCAAAATTGCGCAGAGCCGGAACCCCCTGCATCACGTAATCGAGCGCGTCGGCGCCCGTGAAGGTATCGGCCATATAGACATCGGCCTTCGCCATCGCACGGGCATCGAAACGCCGGGCGAGCGTGGCGTCGTGGAGGCGGTCGAGCGCGTCGGCGAATGCCTGCATCAGCGGTGGTGCGATCAGGCCGATCCCGCCCTCGCCATTCTCGTCCGCGCCCAGTTCGGGCAGCGCGGCGATGATGATGCCCAGCATGTGGCCGACATCGTCGGCCGACCCGGTCAGCAGGTAATGGACCGCGTGCCACGCCTCGCCCAGATCTAGGAAGTCGAGATCCTCGACCCCTTCCTCGAACAGGAAATCCTCGAACACCGATGGGTCGGCGACCAGCCGGTCGATGTCGGCATCGCCGGCCCGACGCAGATAGATCACCATGCCCATCGGTTGTCGTCCGTCCCTTACAGGTCGATCAGCAGGCGCGTCGGATCCTCGATCGCGTTCTTCAATGCGACGAGGAAGGTCACCGCCTCTCGACCGTCGATCAGGCGGTGGTCGTAGCTGAGCGCGAGGTACATCATCGGGCGCACCACGACCTGACCGTCGCGCACCACCGGCCGTTCCTCGATGCGGTGGAGGCCCAGCACCGCCGACTGCGGCGGGTTGATGATCGGGGTCGACATCAGCGATCCGAACACGCCGCCGTTCGAGATGGTGAAGGTGCCGCCCCTCATCTCGTCCATCTTGAGCGTGCCGTCCTTGGCGCGCTTGCCGAAGTCGCCGATCGTCTTTTCGACGCCCGCGACCGACAGCTTGTCGGCGTCGCGGATGACGGGGACGACGAGGCCGCCCGGCGCCGACACGGCGACCGAGATGTCGGCATAGTCGCGATAGACGATCTCGTCGCCCTCGATCGATGCGTTGACCGACGGGATGTCCTTCAGCGCCATCGTCGCGGCCTTCACGAAGAAGCCCATGAAGCCCAGCCGCACGCCGTGCTTCTTCTCGAACAGGTCCTTGTACTTCGCGCGCGCCTCGATCACTGCCGTCATGTCGACGTCGTTGAAGGTGGTGAGCAGCGCGGCGGTGTCCTGCGCTTCCTTCAGGCGGCGGGCGATCGTCTGGCGCAGGCGCGTCATCTTCACGCGCTCTTCGCCGCGCGTCGGGCCAGCAGCGGCGGCAGGTGCCGCGGCGGGGGTGGCGGCTGCGGCAGGCGCGGCGGCGGCCGGCTTGTCACCGGCGGCGGCGACCACGTCTTCCTTGGTGATGCGGCCGTCGCGGCCGGTGCCCTTGACCTTCGCCGGATCGACGCCGTGTTCGAGGATCGCACGGCGCACCGACGGCGACAGCGCGGCGGCGTCGACATTGGCGTCGCCGGCCGGGGCCTGCTGCGCGGCGGCCGGGGCAGGGGCGGCGGCGGGTGCCGGCGCGGCGTCCTGCTTGGGCGCTTCCGCCTTCGGAGCGGCGGCGGCGCCGTCGCCCGATTCGATCGTCGCGATCATCGCGCCGACCGACACGGTGTCGCCGGGCTGCACGGCGTGCTGGCCCATGACGCCCGCGACGGGCGAGGGAACCTCGACCGACACCTTGTCGGTTTCGAGGCTGGCGATCGGTTCGTCGGCGGCGACCGCCTCACCGGGCTTCTTCAACCATTCGCCCAGCGTCGCTTCGGTGATCGATTCGCCCAGCGTGGGGACCAGAACTTCGGTTGCCATCGGATCTTCCTCATCTCCCCCGTGTCGGGGGTAATAACACGGTTAGGATGCGGCCTTGCCGGTGGCGCGTTCGCCCTCGGCCTGACGGGTGCGGCGGATTTCGTCGCGGACATTGTGGCCGAGCGCATCGGCGACCAGCGCGCCCTGTTCGGCCTGGTGACGCTTCATCAGGCCGGTGGCGGGCGACGCCGCCGCCGAACGACCGGCATAGCGGGCACGCGGCACCGCCGCACCGGCCTCGGCCAGCGCCTCCTCGATCAGCGGTTCGACGAGGAACCACGAACCGTTGTTCTTCGGCTCTTCCTGTGCCCAGACCACGTCGGTCAGGTTCGGCAGCTTCTGCAGGCGGGCGACCAGCGCGTCCGACGGGAACGGATAGATCTGTTCCACGCGCACGATCTGCGTCGCGGTGTCGCCCGCCGCGTCGCGTGCCTCGATCAGGTCGAACGCGACCTTGCCCGAACACAGTACCAGCCGGGTGGTCGCCTCGTTCGCCGGGGCCGACGGATCGGACAGCAGCCGCTTGAAATGGGTGCCCGGCAGGAAGTCCTCGGTCTTCGACACCGCCATCTTGTGCCGCAGCAGCGACTTGGGCGTCATGATGATCAGGGGCTTGCGGAAATTGCGGTGCATCTGCCGCCGCAACAGGTGGAACAGGTTGGCCGGCGAGGTGACGTTGGCGACCTGCATATTGTCGCCAGCGCACAGTTGCAGGAACCGCTCCAGCCGTGCCGAGCTATGTTCCGGACCCTGACCTTCGTAACCGTGCGGCAGCATCAGCACGAGGCCGTTGGCGCGCAGCCACTTGGCCTCGCCCGCGGCGATGAACTGATCGATCATGATCTGCGCGCCGTTGGCGAAATCGCCGAACTGCGCTTCCCAGATGACCAGTGCCTTCGGATCGGCCAGCGCATAGCCGTACTCGAAGCCCAGCACGCCATATTCGGACAGCGGGCTGTCGAGCACCTCGAAGCTGCCATGTTCGATCGTCTGGAGCGGCACGAACTTGTGCTCGTCGCTCTGGTCGACCCATACCGCGTGCCGCTGCGAGAAGGTGCCGCGACCCGAATCCTGCCCCGACAGGCGGACGCCGAACCCTTCGGACAGCAGCGATCCGAACGCCAGCGCCTCGGCCGTCGCCCAGTCGAAGCCCTCGCCGCCGGTGAACATGCCGCGCTTGGCATCCAGCACGCGGGTCAGCGTCTTGTGGACCTGCAGGTCTTCGGGAACGGTCGTGAGCGTGCGGCCGAGCGAGTCGAACAGCTTCTGTTCGATGCCGGTATCGACCGAACGGCGCGAGCCTTCCGGGTCCATCGGCGCGTGCAGCCCCGACCAGCGACCGGCGAACCAGTCGGCACGGTTGGGCTTGTAGCTCTTGGCGTTCTCGAACTCGCCTTCCAGCAACTGGGTGAACTCGGCGGTCTTGGCGGCGACGAATTCGCCGTCGATCACGCCTTCTTCCGCCAGCCGCTTGCCATAGATTTCGCTGACGCCGGGATGGCCCTTGATCTTTGCGTACATCAGCGGCTGTGTGAAGGACGGCTCGTCGCCTTCGTTATGGCCGAAGCGGCGATAGCACCACATGTCGATCACGATGTCGCGCTTGAACTGCTGGCGGAACTCGATCGCCATCTTGGTGGCGAAGGTCACCGCCTCGGGATCGTCGCCGTTGACGTGGAAGATCGGCGCCTGCACGCCCTTCGCCACGTCCGACGGATAGGGCGACGAGCGCGCGAACTGCGGGCTGGTGGTGAAGCCGACCTGGTTGTTGATGATGAAGTGGACGCAGCCGCCGGTATTGTAGCCGCGGATGCCGGAGAAGCCGAGGCATTCCCACACGATCCCCTGGCCCGCGAACGCTGCGTCGCCGTGGATGAGCACCGGCAGCACCTGCTCGTGCTTCTCGATGTCGCCGCGGAAGGTCTGCTGCGCGCGCACCTTGCCCAGCACGACCGGGTTCACCGCTTCGAGATGGCTGGGGTTGGCGACCAGCGACATGTGCACCGACACGTCGTCGAAGCTGCGATCGGTCGACGTGCCGAGGTGATATTTCACGTCGCCCGAGCCGCCGATATCGTCGGGGTTGGCGCTGCCGCCGGCGAATTCATGGAACAGCACGCGGAACGGCTTGGCCATCACGTTGGTCAGCACGTTCAGGCGTCCCCGGTGCGCCATGCCGTACACGATCTCGCGCACGCCCAGCTGGCCGCCGTACTTGATGACCGCTTCCAGTGCGGGGATCATTGATTCACCGCCGTCGAGGCCGAAGCGCTTCGTGCCGACATACTTGCGGCCGAGGAACTTCTCCCACTGTTCCGCCTCGATGACCTTGGCGAGGATCGCCTTCTTGCCTTCGGGGGTGAACTGGATCGCCTTGTCGCGGCCTTCCATCCGGTCCTGCAGGAACTTGCGCTCCTCCACGTCCGCGATGTGCATGTATTCGAGGCCGACATTGCCGCAGTAATTGGCGCGCAGGATGTCGACGATCTCGCGCACGCTCGCCCATTCGAGGCCGAGCGAACCGCCCAGATACACCGGCGTGTCGATCTCGGCATCGGAAAAGCCGTAATATTCGGTGCGCAGGTCCTCGGGCAGCTCGCGGCGCGCCAGACCCAGCGGATCGAGATTGGCGGCAAGGTGCCCGCGCACGCGATAGGTGCGGATCAGCAGCTGGGCGCGGATCGCGTCACCGGCGGCCTTCGCCACATCGACCTTGGGTGCGGCGGGGGCGGCCGCCGCGGGCTTGCCGCCCTTGGCGGGCTTGGGCGCGGGCTCCATCTGCGTCGGGTCGAGCGCAGCGGTCAGCGCGTCGGTTTCGGTCAGCGGCCAGCGCTTGCTCTGCCAGCTGGGGTGCTGCGTCGCGCCCTCCAGCCCGTCGAACCACTGGCGCCAGCCGGCATCGACCGACGAGGGATCCTCGCGGTAGCGACCATAGAGCGTTTCCACGAATGCCGGGCTGACGCCGGCGGCGATGTCGAAATCCTGGCCTTCGTAGCCCATGGTCGTTTCCTGTCCGCTTGGTGCCCGGTCGAACCGGGCGATGCCCCGTGCGCGGTCACGCACGGGGCCTGTCACTTCAACCGTTCAGCACCTGCAGCAGCGTCGAACCCAGTTCGCTGGGGCTGGCCGCAACCTTGATCCCGGCCGCTTCCATCGCCGCGATCTTGCTTTCCGCATCGCCCTTGCCGCCCGACACGATCGCGCCGGCATGGCCCATGCGACGGCCCGGAGGCGCGGTGCGGCCGGCGATGAAGCCCGCCATCGGCTTCTTGCGGCCACGCTTTGCCTCGTCGATCAGGAACTGCGCGGCCTGTTCCTCCGCATCGCCGCCGATCTCGCCGATCATGATGATCGACTGGGTGGCGTCGTCGGCGAGGAACAGTTCGAGCACGTCGATGAAGTTCGTGCCGTTGACCGGATCGCCACCGATGCCGACGGCGGTCGTTTGGCCGAGGCCGGCGTTCGACGTCTGGAACACCGCTTCATAGGTCAGCGTGCCCGAGCGCGAGACGACGCCGACGCTGCCCTGCTTGAAGATCGAACCCGGCATGATGCCGATCTTGCACTCGCCCGGCGTCAGCACGCCCGGGCAGTTCGGGCCGATCAGCCGCGACTTCGAACCCGACAGCGCGCGCTTGACCTTGACCATGTCCAGCACCGGAATGCCTTCGGTGATCGCGACGATCAGCGGGATTTCGGCGTCGATCGCCTCGAGGATCGAATCGGCGGCGAAGGGCGGCGGCACGTAGATCACCGACGCATCGGCGCCGGTCTTCGACTTGGCTTCGGCGACGGTGTTGTAGACCGGGAGGCCGAGATGCTCGGTCCCGCCCTTGCCCGGCGTCACGCCGCCGACCATCTGCGTGCCGTACTCCAGCGCCGCCTTGGTATGGAAGCTGCCGGTTTCGCCGGTCATCCCCTGGGTGATGACCTTGGTGTTCTTGTTGACGAGGATGCTCATCTTCGTTTCCCTTGCGTGCTCCGTTGCCGGAGCGAAAATCAGATCAGCTGTCCGAACAGGTCGTGCCAGCCGGGATTATATTCTTCGATCAGCCGCAGCTTCCAGTCACGGTTCCATTTCTTGATCCGGCGTTCGCGTAATCGCGCTTCCTGCAGATCGTCGTGACATTCATACCAGACCAGAAGCGTGCAACTGTGTTCGCTGGTAAATCCCTCAACCGTCCCGTGGCGATGCTGATGAAGGCGCTGGATCAGGTTGCTGGTCGAACCGGTGTAGATCGTTCCGTTACGGCGGCTGGCAACGATGTAGACGAAACCTGCCTTCATCCTGCCGCCCCTTGGTATCCCCGCGCAGGCGGGGATCCAGAGCCAGGAACGTCACGCTCCATTACCCTGGACCCCCGCCTGCGCGGGGGTACGTCACTTGAGTTATGCGAGGCTCTCGTCGATCCCCTTGCAGGCGACGAGCAGTTCCTTCACCGCATCGACCGAGACAGTGAGGTTCGCCTTGGCTTCGTCGCCCAGCTTCACTTCGACGATCTTCTCGACGCCGCCGGCGCCGATCACCACGGGCACGCCGACATACAGGTCGTCGATGCCATACTCGCCCGACAGATAGGCGGCGCAGGGCAGAACCCGCTTCTGGTCGTAGAGATAGGCTTCGGCCATCGCGATGCCGCTGGTGGCGGGCGCGTAGAAGGCCGAGCCGGTCTTGAGCAGGCCGACGATTTCGCCGCCGCCGCCGCGGGTGCGCTTGACGATCGCGTCGACGCGCTCCCTGGTCGACATGCCCATCTCGATCAGATCGGTGACCGGGATGCCGCTGACGGTCGAATATTCGAGGACCGGGACCATCGTGTCGCCATGCCCGCCCAGCACGAAGCTGTTGACGTCCTTGACCGACACCTTGAATTCGTCCGCGAGGAAGTGGCTGAAGCGCGCGCTGTCGAGCACGCCGGCCATGCCGACGACCATGTTGTGCGGCAGGCCGCTGAATTCGCGCAGCGCCCACACCATCGCGTCGAGCGGGTTGGTGATGCAGATGACGAACGCGTCGGGGGCGTTGTTCCTGATGCCCTCGCCGACGGCCTTCATCACCTTCAGGTTGATGCCGAGCAGGTCGTCGCGGCTCATGCCGGGCTTGCGCGCGACACCGGCGGTGACGATGATGACGTCCGCGCCCGCGATGTCGGCATAGTCGTTGGTGCCGGTGATCGTCGCGTCGAACCCTTCGACCGGGCCGCACTGCGACAGGTCCAGCGCCTTGCCCTGCGGTACGCCGTCGACGACGTCGAACAGGACGATGTCGCCCAACCCCTTGAGGGCGGCGAGGTGGGCGAGGGTCCCGCCGATGTTACCAGCGCCGATCAGCGCGATCTTCTTGCGAGCCAAGACGTCTCTCTCCGTAGCAAGTCGGACGCGGTCCTGCCGCGACGGGCCGGCCTTTACGGCGTTTTCGCATGGGAGACAACCCTCAAACATCCATTAATGATACTGGATCGCAAAAGCAATAGCGGTCGCGATTGGCGGAAATGGTCGCGGGATGATGCCATTCGCGCGGAACCTTCGCCAACTTCTGCGCCGATCCGCGTCCCGATCACGATTCTCGTGCGGCGGCGGTGCGACTCTGCTGGCACGCCGCGCAGGCTTTGCTATGCAGGAAGGAACAACGACCGCTCACAAGGTTTCGTCCATGCCCAATGCCCGTATCTACCAGATTCCCAAGAACGCGATGCAGTCGGGTCGTGCCAAGACGCACACCTGGATGCTCGAGTTCGAACCGGCCGAGCCCAAACAGGCCGATCCGCTGACCGGGTGGGCCGGATCGGGCGACACGCGGGAACAGGTGAAACTGAAATTCCCGTCTCTCGACGCCGCGACCGACTATGCCGCGCGCGAAGGGATCGCGTTTCACGTCGTGCCCGCGCCGGAACGCAAGTTGAAGCTGCAGGCCTATGCGGACAATTTCAAATGATCCGCCCGCTGCTCACCATCGCGGCGTTGCTGGGCGCGGTGCCGGCGTCGGCCGCAACACCGATCGCCGGGCGCTACCTGACCGAGGACGGCGCGGGCGTCATCGAGGTCGGGCGCTGCGGCAACAGCGTGTGCGGCAAGCTGGTCCGCATCGTTAAGGCCAAGCCGGGCGCACCGACGACCGACGTCAACAACACCGACCCCGCGCTGCGCAATCGCCCGGTGCTGGGCATGCCGATCCTGTCGAACTTCGCCGACGCCGGCAGCGACTGGCGCGGGCGCATCTACGACCCGCGCAACGGCAAGAGCTACAAGTCGATCGTCAGCAAGAACGCCGACGGGTCGCTGAAGGTGCAGGGGTGTATCGCGGTCTTCTGCCAGACGCAGGTGTGGAAGCCGGCAGGGTAGGCCGTTCAGATCCCGCCCATCGCAATACCCGTGATCGAAATGACGATACAGGCGGTCAGCGGGAGAATGCCGGTCATGGCGAGTCGTGCGTAAGAACGATTGAGCGACAGGCCGATCACGATCGGAGGGCCGAACATCCATCCGGCGTTCCAGCTGCCTGGTCGCAGGCCCGATGACACCACGACGTATGTGGTCATGGCCATCAACGGCGCGACGACCATGATCTGCGTCATGTAACGACGGGGCATGGACGAGGTCGGGCCGCTCCGCATGGGCCGACCATATCGGCACCCGATCCAGTAGTCATCCGGTTTCCCGAATCCGTGATGCGCACAAAAAAGGCCGGGAAGGGGTGTCCCTTCCCGGCCTTCTTGTCGTCTGGAACCGGCGACGGCAAAGCCGCCGCCCGTCGGTCGCCCCGCACGGGGCGCCGGCCGTTCCGATTTTCTGTCCGGGGCAGGTTTCCCTGCCCCGGTCGAAAATCAGAAGTCCATGCCGCCCATGCCGCCCATGCCGCCGCCGGCCGGCATTGCCGGGCCCTTGTCGTCGGGCAGTTCCGAAACGGTCGCTTCGGTGGTGATGAGCAGGCCGGCGACCGAGGCCGCGTTCTGCAGCGCGGTGCGGACGACCTTGGTCGGGTCGATCACGCCGGCGGCGACCAGGTTCTCGTACACGTCGGTCGCGGCGTTGAAGCCGAACGAGGTGTCGTTCTGGTCGAGCAGCTTGCCCGAGACGACCGCACCGTCATGGCCGGCGTTCTGTGCGATCTGACGCACCAGCGCGGTCAGCGACTTGCGGACGATGTCGACGCCGCGCGTCTGGTCGTCGTTCGCGCCGGTGACGCCGTCGAGCGCCTTGGTCGCGTACAGCAGCGCCGTGCCGCCGCCGGGAACGATGCCTTCCTCGACGGCTGCGCGGGTCGCGTGCAGCGCGTCGTCGACGCGGTCCTTGCGCTCCTTGACCTCGACCTCGGTCGCACCGCCGACCTTGATGACCGCGACGCCACCGGCGAGCTTCGCCAGACGCTCCTGCAGCTTTTCACGGTCATAGTCCGACGAGGTGACTTCGATCTGCTGACGGATCGCGTCGGTGCGGCCCTTGATCGCATCGGCTTCGCCGGCACCATCGACGAGGATCGTGTTGTCCTTGTCGATCGTCACGCGCTTGGCGGTGCCGAGCATGCCCAGCGTCACGGTCTCGAGCTTGATGCCGAGGTCTTCCGAGATCACCTCGCCCTTGGTCAGGATCGCGATGTCTTCCAGCATCGCCTTGCGACGATCGCCGAAGCCCGGTGCCTTGACCGCTGCGACCTTCAGGCCGCCGCGCAGCTTGTTGACCACCAGCGTGGCGAGCGCCTCGCCTTCGATGTCCTCGGCGATGATGAGCAGCGGACGGCCCGACTGCACCACCGCTTCGAGGATCGGCAGCATCGCCTGCAGCGACGACAGCTTCTTCTCGTGGATCAGGATGTACGGGTCGCTGAGTTCGACCTGCATCTTTTCCGGGTTGGTGATGAAGTAGGGCGACAGGTAGCCGCGGTCGAACTGCATGCCTTCGACGACGTCCAGCTCGAATTCGAGACCCTTGGCCTCTTCGACCGTGATGACGCCTTCCTTGCCGACCTTTTCCATGGCTTCGGCGATCTTCTCACCGACTTCCACGTCGCCATTGGCCGAGATGATGCCGACCTGCGCGACTTCGGCCGAACCCGAAACGGGCTTCGAGCGCGACTTCACGTCCTCGACGACCTTGATGACGGCGATGTCGATGCCGCGCTTCAGGTCCATCGGGTTCATGCCGGCGGCGACCGACTTCATGCCTTCGCGCACGATCGCCTGTGCCAGCACAGTGGCGGTGGTGGTGCCGTCGCCCGCGATGTCGTTGGTCTTCGAGGCCACTTCGCGCACCATCTGCGCGCCCATGTTCTCGAACTTGTCCTTCAGTTCGATTTCCTTGGCGACCGACACACCGTCCTTGGTGATGCGGGGCGCGCCGAACGACTTGTCGATGACGACGTTGCGGCCCTTCGGCCCGAGCGTCACCTTCACCGCGTCGGCGAGGATGTCGACGCCGCGCAGGATGCGTTCGCGGGCGTCACGACCGAATTTTACGTCCTTGGCTGCCATGGTGGCTACCCTTTCCAAATGTCAAAAGTCACAAAAGTCACACTCGTCACGCAAGTGTGACCGGATCAGAACCGGTCGCTCAGCCAACGATGCCGAGGATGTCCGATTCCTTCATGATGAGCAGGTCTTCGCCGTTCACCTTCACCTCGGTGCCCGACCATTTGCCGAACAGGATGCGGTCGCCGGCCTTGACGTCGAGCGGCGTGATCGTACCGGCTTCGGTGCGGGCGCCGGTGCCGGCGGCGACGACTTCGCCTTCCTGCGGCTTTTCCTTGGCGGTGTCGGGGATGATGATCCCGCCGAGCGTCTTTTCCTCGGCCTCGACGCGGCGGACGAGCACGCGGTCGTGCAGCGGACGGAAGTTCATGCGCGGTTCCCTTTAGTATGTTGAACAGGTCTTGGCACTCACCGATCGGGAGTGCCAGCGCCCCGGATATGT
This sequence comes from Sphingomonas sp. 2R-10, assembly GCF_030062225.1. Taxonomy (NCBI): domain Bacteria; kingdom Pseudomonadati; phylum Pseudomonadota; class Alphaproteobacteria; order Sphingomonadales; family Sphingomonadaceae; genus Sphingomonas; species Sphingomonas sp. 2R-10. The sequence continues at coordinate 45,544 of NZ_JASCXF010000028.1, read as the reverse complement.
GGAGCCGTGCACGGACCGTCAAGCGGGACCGGAACAATTTTGCGGGTGATACGTGGCCGTCGTCAGACAGGCCGAACCAGCCCGAGTTTCTCGCGCCGCCGCCAGCGGTCGACCAGCAGCAGCGCCACGACCAGCAACCCGAGCGCGAGCCCGATCCAGACCCCGATTCCGGCCAGCGGCGTCCAGAAGCCCAGCGCCACCGAGATGGTGAAGCCGACCGCCCAATAGCCGACCAGCGCGATCACCATCGGCACGCGGGTATCCTGCACGCCGCGCAGCACGCCCGCCGCCACCGCCTGCGCACCGTCGGCCAGCTGGAAGATCGCGGCGATGGCGAGATATTGCAGCGCCAGCGCGATCATCGCGGCGTTGGCCGGCGCGTCGACATCGACATAGACCGACAGGAACGCGCGCGGGAACAGCCACAGCAGCAGCGCGGTGAACCCCATGAAGCCGGTGCCGACCGCCAGCGCCGACCAGCCCGCCCGCGCGATCCACAGCCGGTCACGCGCGCCATAGGCGAGGCCGACGCGGATCGTCGCCGCCTGTGCGATGCCGAACGGCACCTGGAACAGGAAGGCGGCGATCTGAAGCGCGATGGCGTGCGCCGCAACCTCGGTCACGCCGATCCGCCCCATCAGGAAACCGGCGGCGGAGAACAGCGCGCCTTCGAACGTCATCGTCGCCGCGATCGGCAGGCCCAGCACGACGATCTGGCGCAGGCGCGACCATTCGCCGCGCCACCAGTTGCCGAACAGGCGGAAGCGCCGCAGCCGCCGGTCGACCACCAGCACCGCGGCATAGGCGAGCATCATCGCGGTGGCGGTGGTGAGGCTGGTGATCGCCGACCCCTCCAGTCCCAGGGCCGGCGCGCCCAGATTGCCGAACACCAGCAGCCAGTTGACGAAGACCGAGACACCGAGGCCCATGGCGGTGATCGCCATCGCCCAGCCGGGCCGGCCGAGCGCCGAGGCGGTGATCCGCATCACCGTGCCGGTCACCGCAGGGATCAGCGCCCACAGCAGGATGTCGAGGAACGCATCGGTGCGCGCGGCGACGCGGGCATCCTGTCCGGCGAGCAGCAACAGGCCTTGCCCATGCGCCATCAGCGCCATGAACGGGACGCTGCCCAGCACCGCGATCCACGCCGCCATGCGGAACGAGCGCCGCACTTCACGCACGGCATGGCGGCGCTGGCCGAGTTCGGCGGCGATGATCGGCGCGGCGGCCCCCACCAGCCCCGACAGGGCGAACAGGATGACGCCATAGACATAGACGCCCAGCGTCGCGGCGGCGAGTTCGACCTCCCCCAGCCGCGCGACGAACACCACGTCGACCGCATAGACCGCCATCTGCAACAGGTTCGCGCCGACCAGCGGCGCGGCGAGCCGCAGCGTCGCGGCCAGTTCGGCACGGGCGGTCGCGGGCGCGGCAGGGGCGGCGGCGTTGGTCATGGGCAGGGCGTGTAGTCGGTTGGCGGCGGGGGCGCCAGTTTCGGGGCGTGGGACATAGCGGGCAGGATTGGGCCTTCAACTATCACCGTTCGTCCTGAGTAGCCGCTGAGCTTGTCGAAGCGGCGTATCGAAGGACCGTCGAAGGTGCTTCGATACGGGCTTTCGACTTCGCTCAATCCCTACTCAGCACGAACGGTTCTGCTTTGTTTACGGCGGCTTTTTGCCGCGCCTGCTTCCCTACCCATGACGCCGCACATATTTGCCGGTAGGACACGGCGATGACCGAACCCGCCGCGCCCCGGCCGACCCGCGCGCCGCGCCGCGATGCCGCCCGGCGGCGCGAGGCGCTGATTACCGCTGCCGCCGCCCGTTTCGCCGAACAGGGCTATGGCGTGCCGCTGGAGGCGATCGCCGCCGCCGCCGGGGTGGGGCGGGCGACGCTGTACCGCAATTTCGAGGATCGCGAGGCGCTGGCGCTGGCGATCTTTTCCAGCGCGGTCGACCGGCTGGAAGCGATGCTCGACCCCGCGGCACCGATCGGGACGACGCTGGCGACGACGGTGCGCGCCGGGACCGGGGCGCTGTCGCTGTTCGCGCGGATCGCGGCCGACCTGCATCTCGACGATGCGAACCGGGCGGCGTTCCAGCAACTGGCGATGCGGTTGGAGACGGTCTTCGCGCCGGTCCTGCACGCGGCGCAACTGCGCGGCGAGGTGAGCGACGAGGTGACGTCGCGCGATCTGGTGTTGTCGGTGCGCATGGCCGGCAGTCTGGTGCTGCCGTTCATGGACGAGGACGAGGTCAGCGCGAAGATCGAGGCGGCGTTGCGGCTACTGCTGAAGGGCCTGCGTCCGCGCTGACCGGGGCGGTCCAGCCCAGCCCCAGCGCCTTGTTCACCGCGATATAGCTCTGCGTCAGCTGCGCGCGCGCCTGTACCACCGCGCTGGTCGCCGAAAGCTGCTGCCGTTCGACGTCGAGCTGGTCGATCAGCGTGGTGGTGCCTGCCGCCACCCGCTGGCGGTTGAGCGCCGCGGCACGGGCGGCGGTCGCCTCCGCCTGCACCAGTTGGCCCAGCTGGGTGCGGGTGTTGGCGAAGCGCGACAGCGCGGTCTCGGCATCCTGCAACGCGTCGAGCACCGCCTTGCGATAGGCGGCGTCGGCCTGATCGCGCTGCGCCTCACTGACGCGGGTGGCGGCGCGGTTCTTGCCGAAGTCGAGGAACGACCAGCTGAGCGAGGGCGCGGCGAGCGCGGTCAGGTTGCCGAGGTCGAAGACCGCGCCGGGCGAGGTGCCGCCGAGGCCGAGCAGCCCGAGGAAGCGGATGCCGGGCAGCTCGCGCGCCTTCGCCACGCCGATCGCGGCGGTGCCGGCGGCGAGCTGGCGCTCGGCGGCGCGGATGTCGGGGCGGCGGGCGATCAGCGATGCGGGATCGCCGACCGCGACCTGTGCAGGCGGCAGCGGCACGGGGGCGACGGCGCTGAGCGTCGCGTCGAGCGCGCCGGGGGTGCGGCCGGTCAGCACCGCCAGCTGGCCCAGATATTCGTCGCGCTGCGCGGCGAGCGGGATCGCCTGTGCTCGGGTGTTTTCCAGCTGGGTCTGGAGCCGTTCGATCGACAGTTGCGATGCGGTGCCGGCGGCGAGGCGCTGGCGGGTGAGCGCCAGCTGCTGCTGCTGCAGGCGGGTGGTCGCGGTGCTCAGGGCGATGCGCGCCTGAACGTCACGCAAGCCGACATAGGCCTGCGCGACGCCGGCCGACAGCGACACCTGTACGTCCGCCAGGTCGGCGATGCGGGCGTCGCCGGTGGCGCGCGCCTGTTCGGTCGCGCGCCGGCCGCCGCCGAACAGGTCGGGTTCCCAGCTGGCGTTGAGGCCGAGATTGTAGAACTGCACGCTGGTGGCGTCGCTGCCCGGCTGGATCGGGGGCAGTTCGGCGGCGAGCACCGTGCCGTTGGCGCTGGCGCCAGGTTTCAGCGAGGCGCGCTGCTGCGACAGCCGGGCCTGCGCCTCGCGGACGCGGGCGACGGCCTGATCGATGGTCCGGCTATGCGCCAGCGCATCGTCGACGAGGCGGGTGAGCAGCGGGTCGTTCAGCCCTCCCCACCAGCGGGCGAGACCGGGGGCGGGGGTGAAGGCGGCGTCGGTCGCGCGCACGAAATTGCCGCGCGTCACCGCGTCGGTCGCGGTGGCGGGCGGGCCGGCATAGTCCGGGCCGACGGTGCAGGCGCCGAGCAGCAGCACGGCGGACAGGGAAAGCGTTCGGGTCATCAATGCACCGTGGCCGGTTCGACCCCCTTGGGCAGGGGCCGGAGGAAGAAGACGAGTGGGAGGACGGCGAAGGCGCCCAGCCCCATGATCCAGAAGATGTCGTTGTAGGTCATCGTCAGCGCTTCCGCCGCGATCTGCTGCGACAGCAGGCGCAGCCCCGCCGACGGGTCGCCGGCCGCGCGGCCGAGCTGTGCGACGTAGCTCTGCACCGCCTCGCTGTTCGCGTTCAGGCTTTCCTCCATCCGGCGCGAATGGAAGTACATCCGCTGGTCCTGCAGGATCGAGATGCCCGCCAGCGCGAAGCTGCCGCCCAGATTGCGGAAGGCGTTGAACAGCCCCGACGCGTCGCCGGCATCCTCGGGCGGGACCGAGCGGACGCAGGCCTGGCTGAGGAACAGCATCGCGAGGATCTGCCCCACGCCGCGCAGCAGCTGCGACACGGTGAAGTCGGGACCGGACGACTGCGCGGTCAGGTTCGCGTCGAGCAGCGCCGACACGCCCATGATGAGGAGCCCCGACGCCACCGCGATGCGGATGTCGATGCGCTTCAACAGGATCGGGACCAGCGTCATCATGAGGAGGCTGGGGATGCCCGACAGCAGCACGACCTTGCCCGCCTGCAACGCGTTATAATCGGCCAGCGCCGCGAGGAACTGCGGGATCGCGTAGCTGGTGCCGTAGAGCACGACGCCCAGCACGATGCCCATCAGCGCGACCGATCCGAATTGCCGGTCGAGCAGCAGCTTCAGCTTGATGATCGGCCGCGGCGCGGTCGCCTGTCCCCAGAACAGCAGGACGAAGCCGATCACGCTGGTGAACGCCATCCAGCGGATCAGTCCGGAATCGAACCATTGTTCGCGCTGCCCGTCCTCGAGGAACACGGTGAGGCCGCCCAGTCCGAGCGCGAGGCCGGCGATGCCCAGCCAGTCGGCCTGTCTGAACAGGTGCAGCTTCGCCTTTTCATGTGGCAGCCCGACCAGCAGCAGCGTGATGAGGATCGCGCAGATCGGAATGTTGAGGAAGAAGGCATAGTGCCAGCTGATATTCTCGGTCAGCCAGCCGCCGACCAGCGGCCCCAGCACCGGCCCCAGGATCGCGGTCACGCCGAACACGGCGATGCCGATCGGCTGCTGCGCGCGCGGCAGGCGCTGGGCGATGATCGTCTGCGCGGTCGGGATCATCGCGCCGCCGGTGAACCCTTGGCCCACGCGGCCGACAATCATCATCGGCAGCGTGGTGGCGATGCCGCACAGCACCGAAAAGACGGTGAACAGCCCGGCGGCGACCAGCAGGAAGGTGCGCATCCCCAGCATCCGCTGCAACCAGCCGGCCATCGGGATGATGACGATCTCCGCGACCAGATAGGCGGTGGCGATCCACGTCCCTTCGGTCCCGCTGGCGCCGATCTCGCCCTGGATCGTCGGCAGCGCCGAATTGACGATCGAGATGTCGAGCGTCGCCATCAGCGCGCCGAGATTGCCGGCGATCACCGCCAGCCATGCGGCGAGGTCGGCGCGTTCGGGCGGGGCGGCGGTTACGCCCGCGCTGGCCATCTCAACGCTCCGCCTGCTCGCGCAAGGCTTTCAGTTCGCCGCGCGCGCTGCGGGTGTCGACGGTCACCGTCACCGACAGGCCGGGGACCAGCAGGCGGCGGGCGGCGGGCGTTGCCTCGATCGACACGCGCACCGGCACGCGCTGCGTGATCTTGGTGAAGTTGCCGGTCGCGTTCTGCGGCGGCAGCAGCGAGAATTGCGCGCCGGTGCCCGGTGCCAGGCTTTCGACCCGGCCCTTCACCGCGACGCCGTCCAGCGCGTCCACCTCGATCTCGACCGGCTGGCCCGGCCGCATCAGCGCGAGCTGCGTTTCCTTGAAATTGGCGGTGATGTAGAGCCGGTCGAGCGGCACGATCGACATCAGCCGGGTGCCGGCCTGTACGAACTGGCCGATCGTTACGGTCCTGTCGCCGATGCGGCCGCCGATCGGTGCGGTCAGCCCGGTCGCGCCGACATCGACGCTGGCGGCGGCGAGTTGCGCGCGTGCGGCCTGTCCCTGCGCGCGGCCCTGCGCGACCTGGGCGTCGAGCGAACCGACGCGGCGCTGCTGCGCGGCGACGGCGGCCTGCGCGGCGCGGACATTGTCGGCCGACTGGCGCGCGGCGACTTCGAGTTGCGCCAGTTGCTGGCGGGTCTCGGCCCCCGAGGCGGCGAGCGGGCGGTAGCGCGCGACCTCGGCCGCGTCATAGGCGGCCTTGCTGCGCGCGGCGGCGAGCTGTGCCTGCGCCTGATCGATCGCGGCATATTGTTCGCGGATCTGCGCGCGGGCGGCATCGGCCTGCGCCCCGGCGACGGCGATCTGCGCCTCGGCCTGCGCCGCCTGTGCGCGGGCGTCGCGCGGGTCGATGCGGACCAGCGGCTGGCCGGCCTTCACGTCCTGATTCTCGGCGACCAGCACCTCAGCGACATAGCCCGACACGCGCGGGGCGATCGTCACCATGTCGGCCTGCACCGTGGCGTCGTCGGTTTCCTGCAGGAACCTGCCGTTGTTCCGATAGTCGACATACCACCAGATGCCGCCGGCCAGCGCGATCAGGGCGAGCGCGAGCAGGATCAGCTTCGCCCGCGGGCCGATGCGCTTCCGGGCCGGTTCGGCTGCATCTTCCTGCACCGTTTCGTCGCTCATCGCCTGTCCGCCACCCATGCGGGGCCACCGGGTCCCGCCTTGGCCGGCAGATAAACGGACGAAATGTCCGGATCAAGGCTTTGGATTGGTGCGGTGCACAATTTATCCGTTGAGGTTCGTCATTCCCGCGCAGGCGGGAATCCATTGACGCTACCGTACCGGTTTTAAGTGTTGAGGCGGCGTGTATGGACTCCCGCCTGCGCGGGAGTGACGACGTGGATCAGGCGCCCTACGCCAATATCGTCGGATCGGCGGTCCGCAGCGTGGCCAGGATGGTGGCGATGACCAGCTGGTCGTCATGGGCGAGGAAATGGCCGCCGGGCAGGGCGAAGACCTGTGCCCTGCCGCCGCGCAGCGTCGGGCAAAGGCTGTCGGACTCGTCCCGGCCGTAGATGCAGACGACCGGCGCCCAGTCCAGCGCGCGCAAGGCTGCTGCCGGGCGGGCGTCGGGGCTGCCGTGGTAGAGGATGCCGGTCGGATCGGAGCGGAAATAGACGGTCTGCGCCGGCACGACCACGCTGATCGCCGCGATCCGGGCACGCAGGTCGGCGGGCAGGTCGGGGGCGGTCGCCGAGACCATGTCGGCGCCGAACGACTGGCCCATCAGGATCACCCGCCTCGCCCCGGTGCGGGCGAGCGCGGTGCGGATCGCGCCCGCGATCACCGCATCGACCTGTGCCCGCGTCTTGCGCGTGCCGAAATTGACCGGCGAGCTGACGCCGACGACCGGGATGCCGTGCGCGGCGAGCGCGGGGACCACGACGCTGCCCAGACCGAAGCGCAGCCCCATGTCGCCCGAGACATAGACCGCGACGACCGGGGGATGCGCCCGGTCACTCTCGACCAGCCGCAGCGACCGGGTGTCGATCAGGCCGAGCGCGGGTGCGGCGAGGCCGAGCAGCACCAGCAGCCCGGCGAACAGCGCACCGATGCCGATCCGGCGGCGCAGGCGGCGGCGACGGGCGGGGCGGGACAGGGTCATGGCTGGGGCACTTTCGCTGGCGGCTGGACGGGTTCGGCGGGGGCGGGCCTGAGATAGTGGCGCGGCTGCGGCCGGCCGATCAGGCGGGAGAGGTCGCGCAGTCCCTTGAGCAGGCCGATGCCGCCGGGGCCGGCGACGTAGCGCGGTTCCCAGCCGGGGGCGAACTTCTCCTTGTACGCGCGCAGGCCCCGGAAGCCGTAGAAGCGCTCGCCATGGCGGAAGATGAACGCCGCCGCCTTGGCCCAGGCGGGGGCGAGACGGCGGTCCTCGATCCCCGACAGCGGCGCCATGCCGATCGAGAAGCGGGCATAGCCCCGTTCCTGCGCCCACAGCATCAGGTTGACCATCAGGAAGTCCATCGTTCCCGGCGGCGCATCGGCGCGGTGGCGCATCAGGTCGACCGACGCCTCCTTGCGGTTGGCGGTCAGCCACAGATTGGCGAAGGCGATGATGCGGTCGTCGATCGTCACCACCGCGACGTCGAAATGGTCGAGATAGGCGCGGTCGAAATGGCCGAGGCTGAACCCCTTTTCCCGCTGCGCCTTGGCCGACAGCCATTCGTCGGACACCGATCGCAGTTCGGCGAAGACGGTCGCGACCTGCGCCGCGGCGACGATGTGCAGCCGGGCGCCCTTGCGCGCCACCGCCCGTTCCGACTTGCGCAGCGCGCGCAGGCGGGGGGTGTCGAGGGTGAAGGTGTTCAGGTCGACCACCGCATCCTCGCCGAACTTGACGATGCCGAGCCCCATGCCGATCGCGATGTCGAGCACAGGCGAGGAGACTTCGTAGAGCAGCAGCCGGCCCTGGTCGCGGTCCGCCAGGTCGCGCAGGTTCCACAGCAGTTCGCCCCACGCGTCGCGCGGGCCGACGGGATCGCCCATCGCGATCCAGCTGGCGCCATGGACCTGGTACATCACGAAGGCGTCGCCCGCCTGCGACAGCAGGAAGCGTTTGTCGCCGGTCAGCGCCAGCATCGCATCGGTGCGGTTCGCCCCGGCCAGGATGCGGTGGACGCTGGCCGAATCGACCGGCGACAGCCCGCTGCGCGCCGGGGCCGGGCCGGGCGCCATCAGCCGCCAGACGCAGGCGCCGGCCAGCATGACGATGACGCCCAGCGTCGCGCGCAGGAAGCGCGGGGCATCGCTGTGCAGCGCGAACTTCCACCACAGGTTCTCCGAATAGGGAACGTGGCGATAGGCGAAGAATCCGGCCCAGACGGTCAGCGCCACGACCGCCGCGACCGAGGCGAGCCAGCCGGGGCCGATCGGCTGGCCGGTGAGCGCGGTGCGGCGGTAGAAGGCGGCGCGCGTCCATTGCAGCAGCGCGGCGAGGCAGAGACAGGCGGTCGCCTCCTCGTAATCCAGCCCCTTGAGGATCGAGAACAGCGCGGCGGCGATCAGCAGCGCGCGGGTGGCGAGGAACGCGCCGTCGAGCCGGCGGTAGAGGGCAGGCGCGAGCAGCAGCAGCGCGGTGCCGGTCAGGCTGGCGGCGATCGAACTGCCCTCGATCAGCGGCAGCGGCAGGATCGCGGCAAGGTCGCCCATGCGGGCATGGACCGAGGGTAGCGAGCCCGACAGCAGCAGCATCGCGCCGGTCATGAAGGTCGCGGCGCCGAGCGCCAGCGGGGCGACGCCGGTGGCGACGGCGCGCACGCTCGACAGGAAACGGGTCGAGCGCCGCCGCTGTCGCGCGCCCTCGTGCCACGCGAGGAGCAGGATGCCGAGCGCGAGGGGCAGCAGGTAATAGACGATGCGATAGGCGATGAGCGCGGCGAACAGCGTGGCGCGGTCGACCGGCACGACCGCCAGCACCACCGCCTCGAACACGCCGATGCCGCCGGGGACGTGCGTCACCACCGCCGCGACGATGCCGAGGGTATAGGCGAGGATGAAGGCGGGCAGCAGCGCGGGCGCCGCGCCGGGGATCAGCACGAACAGCGCGGCGCTGGCGCAGGCGATGTCGGCGAGCGCGATGGCGATCTGCGACAGCAGCAGCCCCGGACCGGGCAGCGGCACGGTGAAGCCGAACAGCCGGACCGGCGCGCGCACGACCGCGCAGGCGCCGAGCAGGGCGATGGTCAGCGCGACCACTGCCCAGCCGGCGACGCGGACGTCCGACCCGGACAGCCGCAGCCCGGCGAGGTCGAGCGCGCCCGGGTGGAGCAGCAGCGCGACTCCGGTGACGCTGATCACCCCGGCCCAGAAGGTGCCGCTGGCGATCGCGACCACGCGCGCGACGTCGGGGCCGTCGAGTCCCGCGGCGGTATAGATGCGGTAGCGCGCCGATCCGCCGGTCAGGAGGGCGAGGCCGAGATTGTGGCTGAGCGTGTAGCTGGTGAACGACGCCAGCGCGGCGGTGCGCCACGGCAGCGGCCGCCCGATCGTGCGCAGCGCCAGCAGGTCGTAGACGGTGAGCGCGAGATAGCTGCCCGCCGTCGCCAGCAGCGCCAGCGCGATCTTTCCCGCCGACAGGCCGTGCAGCGCCGCACGGACGTCGGCGAAGCGGATTTCCTGCGTCAGGTGTTCGAGCGCGGCGAAGCCGAGACCGATCAGCGCCAGCACGACCAGCAGGGTCGCCGGCGTGCGATAGCGTTCCAGCAATTGGCCGATGCCGCGCATGGTCCTGTCCGTCATGCCGCCGGCAATAGCGGGCGGCAGCTTGCCGGCGGATCAGCGCGCGCTGAACAATCGGTAATGTTCAGCGATTGAGCGCGTAGGTTATGATGAAGCAGGCGGCGGTCAGCAGCAGCATCGCGGCGATGAAGGTCGCATCGGCGATCCGTTCCAGCCAGTGCAGCCGCGCGATGCCCTGTACCCGCAGCGCGAAATAGGAACTGAGCGTCGCGATCAGGAACAGCAGCGCATCGACCGACAACAGGTCGTCGGCCACCGTCTGGCGCGCGCGCATCGCGATGGTGACGTGGAGCAGGCCGATCCCGGTCAGGCACACCCCGACCATCGCCGATGCGATGGGACAGATCATCCGGCAGGTCCGCTCGTCCAGCGCGGTGCGGCGGCGGCGGGGCCCGGCGGCGGGCGGGGAGTCGTGCGGCGCGGTCATGCGCCCGTTCCAGCACCCGCCACGGGCGCGGCGTCAAGCCCCGCGGATGTGGCGGCGATGCAACGCACCCCCCGGAAAACGGGGATTTCGCGCATCATATCGCCAAAGCCCGATCCATTCGCTATGGGCCGCATCGCCCGTCCGCAGTGCCGATGCGGGGGCGTGCGCCGGCTTGTCTCAAGCTGTCACACTTCGCCGATAAGGCGACCCGATCATTCGGCAGGGGAATTTCGATGACGAGCGCAGTGCTGGAGCGGGACGGACGCCCCGGCCCGAGACTGGACGACGGGTTCGGTCGTGCCGGCAGGTTGGGCTTCGTCACGGCCGTCATCGCGGCGCTCGGCTATGTCGTCTACAACGTCTATCGCGACGCGGCGGCCGCCAGCGTCGATCCGCTGACGCTGATGCCCTTCGCGCTGCTGGTCCTCGCGCTCATCATCGCGCTGGGATTCGAGTTCGTGAACGGGTTCCACGACACCGCCAACGCGGTCGCGACCGTCATCTACACCAACTCAATGCCCGCCCATGTCGCGGTGGTGTGGTCGGGGGTGTTCAACTTCCTCGGCGTGCTGTTTTCGACCGGCGCGGTCGCGTTCGGCATCATCTCGCTGCTGCCGATCGAGCTGATCCTCGGGGTCGGGTCCTCGTCGGGCTTCGCGATGGTGTTCGCGCTGCTGATCGCGGCGATCGTGTGGAACCTCGCCACTTGGGCGCTGGGCATCCCGTCGTCGTCGTCGCACACGCTGATCGGATCGATCATCGGCGTCGGCGTCGCCAATGCGATGCTGCAGGGGCGCAGCGGGTCGGCCGGGGTCGACTGGGACAAGGCCGCCGACACCGCCAAGGCGCTGCTGGTGTCGCCACTGATCGGGTTCGGCGTCGCGGCGCTGCTGTTCCTCGCCATGAAGGCGCTGGTCCGCAACAAGGCGCTGTACGAGGCGCCGGTGGGCGACACCCCGCCGCCGCTGTGGATCCGTTGCCTGCTGATCTTCACCTGCACCGGCGTCAGCTTCGCCCACGGGTCGAACGACGGGCAGAAGGGCATGGGCCTCATCATGCTGATCCTGATCGGGACGGTGCCGACCGCCTATGCGCTCAACCGTGCGGTGCCCGCGCAGTACGAGGCGCAGTTCGCCACCAACAGCGCGGCCGCCGTCCGCGTGCTCGCGCCGCAGGGCGACGGCACCGCCGTCGACGATGCCGCCGCGCGCCAGCAGGCGCAGCGCTATCTCGCCGAGCGCAAGCTGGCACCCGAAACGGTGCCCGCGGTCACCACGCTGGTCGGCACGATCGAGCGGCAGGTGCGCGAATACGGCACGCTGGCCAAGGTGCCCGCGGCGGTCAGCGGCAACATGCGCAACGACATGTATCTGACCTCGGAAGCGGTGAAGCGGCTAGGCAAGGAGCCGACGCTGTCGCTGACCGAAGGCGACAAGAAGGTGCTGACCGAATATCGGGGGTCGCTGGACGCCGGCACGCGCTTCATCCCGTTGTGGGTCAAGGTCGCCGTCGCCTTTGCGCTGGGGCTGGGCACGATGGTCGGGTGGAAGCGGATCGTCGTCACCGTCGGCGAAAAGATCGGCAAGACCCACCTGACCTATGCGCAGGGCGCATCGGCCGAGCTGGTGGCGATGGGCACGATCTTCGGCGCCGACAGCCTCGGCCTGCCGGTGTCGACCACCCATGTCCTGTCGTCGGGCGTCGCGGGCACGATGGCGGCCAACCGATCGGGGTTGCAGATGTCGACGGTGCGCAACCTGCTGATGGCATGGGTGCTGACGCTGCCGGTGTCGGTGCTGCTGTCGGGGTCGCTGTACCTGCTGCTCAACCGGGTCTTCTGAGCCCGGTGACGATGGTGGCGGGCGAGGAGGCGGCCGGCCGCACGCTGCGCCGCGATCCCGTGGCATGGATCATCCTGCTGCTCATATGGTTTTCGTGCGCGTGGTTCGGGTCGTGGGAGTTCAATCCCAACAACGCGGTGCGCATGTTCGCTACGCTGTCGCTGGTCGAGGACCATGACGCGACGATCGATGAGTTCGCGCACCTGACGATCGACAAGGCGCGGTTCGGCGACCATTATTATTCGGACAAGGCGCCGGGCATGACCGTGCTGGGCATCCCCGCGGTCGCCATCGCCGATGCCGTGTCGGGGCAGCGCGCGCGCGATTTCGTGCCCGGATTCGAAAATCCCGCCTTCAACCGCTTCCTGAAGATCCGCATCCGGCTGGTCGCGGTCACCGTCTGCGCGCTGCTGAGCGCGCTGGCGGCGATGCTGCTGTACGATCTGGTGCGCGGAGTGACCGGCGATGCCGGGGCGGGGGCGGTCGCCGCGCTGTCCTATGGGATGGGCACCACGGTGTGGGGGTGGTCGACGACGATCTTCGGTCATGCGCCGGTCGCGGCGCTGATGGTGATCGCGACATGGGCGGTGTGGCGCGGGACCGGTCCGCAGCCGAGGCGGACCCATGCGGTCGTCGCCGGGCTGGCACTCGGCTGGGCGGTGCTGATCGAGCATTCGGCGCTGATCGCCGGGCTGCCGGTCGCGGGATATGCGTTGTGGCGGTTGCGGGGCCTGCCGCGGGCGCAAGCGGGACGGACGATCGGGATCGCGATCGCGGCCGGGGCGACGGCGCTGGTCGTGCTGGTCGGCTACAACCTGATGGCGTTCGGGACGGTGTTCCGGCTGGGCTATTCGGGCGTCACCGACTTTGCGGGCATGCAGGAGGGGCTGTTCGGGCTGACCTATCCCAAGCCGCGCGTGTTGTTCGAGCTGATCTTCGGCGAGCGGCGCGGGATGCTGTGGGTCGCGCCGATCCTGATCGTCGCGCCGTTCGGGCTGGCGATGCTGGTGCGGACGCCCGCGACGAAGGCGATCGGATGGCTGGCGGTGGCGGGCGCGGTGGTGCCGTTCCTGATAAACGCCAGCTATTTCTACTGGGACGGCGGCAATGCCACCGGGCCGCGCCACGCGCTGCCGGCGGCCGGATTCCTGTGCATCGGCATCGGCATGTTCTGGGCACAGGCGACGCGCTGGTCGCGGGTCGCGGTCGGGGTGCTGCTGGCCGGATCGGTGGTGCTCAACATGGCGATCGCCAGTGCCGAGATCACCGCGCCCGCCGACGAGCCGCGCGCGCTGGCGGTGGCGGTGTTCGCGGCACGCTTCGATCCGGGCTATCTGCGGACGGTGGCCGACGAATGGCTGGGGTTCACGCCGTGGCAGGGGCTGGCGATCTGGGCGGTGGTGGCCGGGGGGCTGACGGTCGGGCTGGCGTGGTCAATGCGGCGGGAAAGAATGCGTTGGAGCTTGCTCCAGCCGGGGTGACGGGTCACAGGTCCGTCGCCGGGGTTGCGAACGCCACCCGTGCCGCGAGCCTATTCCGCCGCCTGCGCCTGCGGTGCCGGGATGTCGAAGCCGAACCGCGCCTCTACCTCCGGGTCGAGCCATGCGTGGATGTGGTCGAGATCGGCCCCGGACAGCGGCGGATAGGCGGTGGGCGTGAACGGGCGCCTGCCCTGACCCTTGTAGCTGTCCTGCGCGATGAACGGATCGGCGGCGGCCAATCCGGTGGCAGCGGACAGTGCGGCGATCACCCCGGCAGGGTCGGCGACGAACGCTTCGTGGCGGAGCAGCGCGACATGGTGCGCGCGGTCGTGCAGGCCGCTCCAGTGGCGCAGCTTGGCGGTACGCTTGGCGAGGGGATTGGCGAAGCGTTCGCCGGTATCGGGGCAGCGTTCGTGCAGCATTTCCCGCCCGAGCACCGGATGGTCGTGCCCGACCCCCCAGAATTCGGTGTCCCAATAGCTGTGCCACGGCGCGCGGATGAAGTCGGAGAAGCCCAGCGTCTTGACCTCCGGATGGCAGTGCCATGGCTGGCGGTGCAGGCTGCGGACCCAGTCGACGGGATCGCGCGCGACCGCCAGCACCATCACGTCGCGCGGGAACAGCACCTGTTCGGGGACGAACCAGTGCTTGAAGCCACAGCTGTCCGTAAAGGCGGCGCGGCCGAGATTGGCCTCGATCGAACGGATCAGGACGTTGGTCCCCGAACAGCGTTGGCCGTACACCTGGATCGCACGGATCGGGGCGTCGCCGCGGCGCAATATGGTCAGGCCGGGGCGCGGGGTCGTCCAGTTCGACATGCAGGTCTATTCCCATCCGAATCGTCGGAAATCATTGTGATTCCGAAATAATTTTCGTCATCGCCGGTACGCAGGGAGCCCGCAAGGGTTCCACGACGTTTGTGCACTGCACGAATGACGGGTTCTCCGGGGGGCAGCATGACGACGCGACCGATTACGTTCTTCATCCATCATCAGGGACGGGGCCACGCCAACCGGGCGATGGCGATCGTGCGCGAACTCCCGCCCCGGCGCCGCGTGACGATCCTGTGCGCGCGGCCCGAATTGTTCGACGGGTTCGACCGTCCGGTCGAACTGGTGAGGCTGCCCGACATGATCGGCGCACCGGTGCCGACCAGGGCGCTGTTCGACCAGCCGACGCCCGAGGTGCTGCATTGCGTGCCGCTGGGCGTCGAGGCGACGCGGCGGACGATGCGCACGATCCTCGATCACCTCGACGACGTGTCGCCCGCGCTGTTCGTGGTCGACGTGTCGGCGGAGATCGCGCTGCTGTCGCGCATCGCCAGCGTGCCGGCGATCAAGATCCGGATGCACGGCGACCGCACCGATCCGGGGCATCTGGGCGCGTATCAGGCGTGCGTCGGGCTGCTGGCGCCGTTCGACGAGCGGATCGAGCAGGACGACTTCCCCGAATGGGGCCGGGCCAAGACCTGCTATACCGGCGGGCTGTGCACCACGACCGATGCGGTGCCGACGAAGGCGGAGGCGCGGGCGCGGCTGGGGATCGATCCGGCACGCGAGGTCGTGCTGGTGCTGACCGGCGGTGGCGGGGCGGGGACCCCCTATGCCCCGCTGACCATGGCGGCGCGGGCGGTGCCGGACGCGCTGTGGCTGGTGATCGGTCCGGTCCACCGCGAGGGGCACGAGACCGATTTCGGCAATCTGGTCGAGCGGGGCTGGGTCGACGGCGTGACCGACCATATCGCCGCCGCCGACGTCGTCATCGCATCGGCCGGCGACAATACGGTGCACGAGATCGCCCGGGTCGGCCGTCCGTACATCTGCGCGCCCGAATGGCGGTACTTCGCCGAACAGACGCGCAAGGCCGACCGGCTGGCCGAGGTCGGCGCGGCGGTGGCGCTGCACCAGTGGCCGGGGTCGCTCGGCCCCTGGCGCGGGCTGCTGGATCAGGCCAGGGCGCTCGATCCGGTGGCGCTGGCCGCGCTGTACGATCCGGGCGCGGCGGCCCGGGCGGCGGATTATATCGAGGGGCTGGCGGTTCGGCTCTGGGCCGACTGACGCGCGGCGCGGGCAAACAGCGCCGCCGAGGCGAGCCACAACAGGCAGAAGAAGGCGGTACCGCCCAGCGTCTGGCGGATGCCGGTCATGCCGGGCGCCGCCCAGCCGGCGGCGAGTCCGGCGAGTCCGACCAGCAGCTGCGTGGCGGCGGCGGCGGCCATCGCCCGGGCCACTCCCGCCGCGCGCAGCCGGGCGAGCAGCGTGCCACCGATCGCGACCAGCAGGACGAGGCCGAAGATGGCGTTGACGTCGTTGTCCTCGCTGCCGAAGAACCCGACCGCGAGGTTGATCCATACGAGGAGGAACGCGGCGACGACCGCGATCACCGTGCCGCCGCGAAAGGCAAGGCCGGCGGACGCCCACGCGCCGACCTCGATCGCGCCGCCCGCGACGGCCAGCAGGATCGCGGCGAACGCGTAGTCGGCGGGTGTCCATGGCGCGCCGACGAGGAACGCGAACGCCAGCAGGCCGGCGGCGGTGCCCCAGCCGAGCAGGCGGGGAGAAATCGATCGGGTCATGATGGTCCTTTGCGCTTGGGATGTGCGGCGGACGATGACCGACCGGCAGGTGAGCGGCATGAGCGGGACGTAAGCATTTGGTGAGATCGTGGGTTTCGGCACTCCTTACCGGAAAGGGGCGGCCGTCTTCACGATCCATCCGTATGGAAACGTCACCCCAGCGAAGGCTGGGGTCTCCATCGGCTCTTGCTGCGCGCTACCACCGGGATATCCCGGCCTGCGCCGGGATGACGCCCGTTTCAAACCCTAGGGCCGATCGACATTCAGTTCGCCGGACGCAGGAATACCGTTCCATCCCCTTTCGTCACTCCCGCGCAGGCGGGAGTCCATATCCGCCAGCGTCGCGAATCCAGCCGAAACGTCAGCGTCTATGGATTCCCGCCTGCGCGGGAATGACGAAATCCTGTGGTCATCGCTGAATGTCGATCGGTCCTAGCTGAACAGCGCGTCCTCGCGGCGGCTGGCGGCGATTTCGGCGGTGGTCGGTGTCCGGACCAGCGCGATCGCGTCGGCGTCTGGCGACCAGCGGATCAGGCCGGCATCGGCGAACTGGCCGAGCCAATAGTCCATGCACCATCGGCCCCAGCGCGCATGGAAGCGGGTGGCGTTGCGCAGGATCGCGTCGAACTGGTGGAGCGGGGGGATGTGGACCGCGTGATGCTGGTGCCACGCGAGCGCGCCGCCGACCCACGCCATGGGCACGCCGGCGGCGGCGAGGCGCCATGCGAAGTCGGTTTCCTCCGCGCCATAGCCGGCATAGCCGGTGTCCATGCCGCCCGCCGCATCCCATGCGCTGCGTGGCAGGGCGAAGGACAGGCCCCATAGCTCGCCATGGCCGGGGACGGGGCGGATCTCGTCATCGGCGAGCGCGGGTTTGGCCGGATGGCGCATCGCCCTGTCCGGATCGAATGCGCCGGGCGGGCAATAGCGGACCTCGCCCAGATAGACGGCGGGCGCATGGTCCAGCGCCTGGGCATAACGTGCGACCAGCGTGGGCGAGGGCACGCAGTCGACGTCGAGGAAGATCAGCCGCTCGCCCCCCGCCGCCGCCGCCGCGGCGTTGCGCGCCTGCGCCAGCGGCATCGGATCGCCCGGCACGAATACCGCGCGCACCGGCACGCCCGGATCGGGCAGGCCGGCGGGGGCGGCGTCCTGCATATAGGCGATGACCAGTTCGTCGGGCGCGCTGGTCTGGGCGGCGATGCCGGCCAGCAGGTTCGCCAGCTGCGCGGTTCGCCCGCGCACCAGCGTACAGACCGATATCACGCCGACAGACGCTGCGCCGGTACGTTGCGGAAGTGCGCGACCCCCTCCATGATCCCGAAGGCATAGCCGCGCTGCGCGACATAGCTGTGGGCGAGGTCGGGGCGCTGGGCCAGCCCGTCGGAATAGTTGCCGACGATGATCGCATGGGCGCAGGCGCGCAGCATCTCGACATCGTTGCCGCTGTCGCCCGCGACGATCACCTGATCGCGGCGCATGCCCGCGCGCTTGCGGACATAGTCGACGGCCGTCCCCTTCGACGCGGCCAGCGGCAGGATGTCGAGATAGCGGCCATGGCTGTGGATCACCGACGCGGCGAAGCCGGCGTCGGCGAGCAGGTCGCGCACGCGCTCGGCGATGTTCGCTTCGCCTGCCGTGAAGTAGCTCAGCTTGTGGCTGCGCTGTTCGAGCGGGCTTTGCGGGCGCAGGTCGCGCTGCGTCGCCAGCAGCGCGCCGATCGCGTCGCGGTCCCAGCCGGCATCGATCGTCGCCGTCCATGCGTCGTCGCGGACATAGATGCCGCCGTGCGCGCGATGGTAGATTTCCGACCCGACCGAGGTAATCATGACGGCGGGTGGCGCGACCCGGTTCTGCGCGAGGATCGCGAGCGCGCTGTGCAGGCTGCGCCCGGTCGCGATGCCGAAGCCCATGTCGTGCTGGTCGCCGTGCCACAGGTTGAACGCCTGCGCCGCCTCGCTCTCGCCCAGCAGCGTATTGTCGATGTCGGAGATCAGCAGCAGGCGCGGTGCCTCCACCGTCGGGGCGGCCGGGGCGATGACCGCGGCGGCAAGTTCGGCATAGCGCGCGACATGGCCGTCCCAGTCGTACAGTTCGGCGGCGGTCGCCCCGGCGTTCGAATAGCTGTCCCACAGCATGTCGTCGGACAGGATGCCGAGCAGCGCCTGTCCGATCGCCATCGGGTCGCGCGGATCGACGAGGATGCCGTTGCCGCAGCCTTCGATGATGTCGTTCGGCCCGCCGCTGTCGGTCGCGACCAGCGGCAACCCCGAGGCGGCGGCCTCCAGCAGGGTCAGCCCGAACGGTTCGTTGAGCGCCGGGTTGCAGAACACGCCGCGCCGCGCACGGGCATGGGCGTAGATCGCGGGGACTTCGTGGGGGGCGTGCGTCTTGGGGATCGCGACCGATCCGTACAGGTCGTAGCGGTCGATCAGCGCGAACAGTTCGGCCATGTTGCCGGCCAGTTCGGGTTCGAGGCTGCGCGGATCGTCGCGCGTGCCCGCGACGATGACGAGGTTCGCGGCGGTCTGCAGCGCCGGGCAGCGGCCATAGGCGTGGACCAGCGCCGCGAGGTTCTTCTTGCTGACGGGCCGGGCCAGCGCGAGGATCACCGGCTTGGACGGGTCGGCGAGGAAGCGGTCGATGCGCGCGTCGACCATCGCATCGGTGCAGGTGCCGGCGAACAGCCCCAGGTCGCTGCCCGGCGGGATGATGCGGATGCGGCCGGGATCGTAGCTGGCATAGCCGGCATATTGCACCTCCGCCTCATCGCGCGACGAGGCGATGATCGCGTCGGCATCGGCGATGGCACGGTCCTCGATCGCGATGCGGCGCTCCAGCCCGGCGGTCTCGGCGCAATCGGCGCCGAACGCCGCCTGCTTCACCCGGCCGAGCGAATGGGCGGTGAAGAGATAGGGGATGCCGAGCCGTGCCTTGACCGCCGCCGCCACCGCGCCGGCATCGGCATAATGGGCGTGGATCAGGTCGGGACGCCGGTCCAGCCCCTCGATATGCGCGACCAGCGCGTCGACGAAGCTGTCGGTTTCGCGCCACAAGGCTTCCTTGGGCAGATACGCGTCGCTGGCCGAGCGCAGGCGGACGATGCGCGTGCGGGCGTCGACCACCTCGACCGGGCGCCAGTAATCCTCGCCCCGCGGACCGCCGCGAAAGGCGCGAGTCACGATTTCGGTCCGTTCGATCGCGTCGTGGCGGCCGGTGGCGGCGACCAGATCGAGCAGGTAGCGGATGTGACCGCCTGTATCCGCGGTTACGCCGTATTCCACCTCGCGCGCACGAAGACAGCCCTGTAACGCGAGGTGCAGGATAAACATTACGGAACTTTCCCGTTCGAAAACGCGGGCTTATCGCCGCTTGAGCAGGAACCGATGCGGCTGCGCTTTGTTCCGCTGGCGATGGAATCGCCGCTTCGTATCGCCCAGCTCGCCCCGGTCATCTATCCGACGCCGCCGCGCGGCACGGGAGGCACCGAACGGGTGGTGTCCGACCTGACCGAAGCGCTGGTGGGGATGGGCCACGCCGTCACGCTGATCGGCCCAAGCGACAGCGTGACCACCGCGCGGCACCTGTCGGCGCATCCCAGCCTGTCGGCACTGGAAGCCTATCACGGACCGGTCGCGCCGGGCGTGCCCGCCGCGCTGGAGGCGGCGCAGCTGGGGCTGCTGGCGAAGCATCTGGCCGGGTTCGACATCGTCCATTGCCATGGCGAGTTCGCCCATGCCGCGGTGCTGGGCGACCGGATCGGCCACAGCCTGACGACGGTGCACTGGCGGCTGGACGAGCTGGACCGCAAGCTGTTCTTCCACAGCTTTCCCGAGCTGCCGGTCGCGGCGATCTCGGCGGCGCAGGGGCGCGACCTGCCGCGGGCGAACCGGGCGGGGGTGGTGCATCACGGCATTCCCCCCGACCGGTTCCGGATCGGGCCGGGCGGCGGCGGCGTGGCCTTCATCGGGCGCATGACCGACCAGAAGCGGCCCGACGTCGCGATCCGCGTCGCGCGCGCCGCCGGACGGCCGATCCGGCTGGCCGGCGGGATCGACGTCGGCAACCCGCGCTATTTCGACGAACGGGTCGCGCCGCTTCTGGGCGAGGATGCGGTGCATGTCGGCGAGGTCGACGACCGCGCGAAGCAGGGATTGCTGGGCGAGGCGGCGGTGCTGCTGTTCCCGGTCGACTGGCCCGAACCGTTCGGGCTGGTGATGATCGAGGCGATGGCCTGCGGCACGCCGGTGATCGCATGGGACCGCGGCAGCGTGCGCGAGGTGATCGACCCCGGCGTCACCGGCTTCGTCGTGCGGAACGAGGAAGAGGCGGTGGCGGCGCTGGCACGGATCGACGCGATCGACCGCGACGGCGTGCGCGAACGGTTCGAGGCGCGCTTCACCGCGGCGCGGATGGCGGAGGACTATGTGGCGATCTACCGTAAATTGCTGGGCCGGGCATGAGGATCGGCCTCGTCAGCTGGGCCTATCCGCCCGAGAAGAGCGGCCTGTCGCGCGCCGCGTGCGAAATCGCGCAGGCGCTGGCCGAGGCGGGGCATGACGTCCGCGTCGTGACGATGGATCGCAGCGACCGCAGCATGGATGGCGCGGTCGAGGTGATTGGGGCGAGCGAGGGCGGCTGGCTGGCTTGGGCACGGCGCCTGCCGGGCATCGGCCATCTGTGCGGCCCGGCGATGATCGCGCGCACGGTCCGCCGCCTCCATGCCGAACGGCCGTTCGACGTGGTCGAGGCGACCAACTGGTACGCGCCGGGGCTGTGGGTCGCGCTGACCGGGCCGGCGCCGCTGGTGACGCGCAATTCGACGCCGGTCGCGACCAGTGCCGCAAGGTCGCGCAGCGTGCGCGACCGGATCGATCGCTGGGCGGCGGTGACGCTGGAGGCGCTGTCGGCGCGGGCGTCGGCCGGGCTGATTTCCAATACCGGGGCGCATGGCGCGAAGATCGCCGCGCTGTACGGCACGCGGCCGCCGGGCGCCTGCCATGCGGTGATCGGCCTTAGCCTGCCGCCGGCGATCGTCGATGCCGGGCGCGCCGCATCCTACCCGCCGGGCAACGACGTGCTGCGGCTGCTGTTCGTCGGGCGCAACGAACCGCGCAAGGGAACCGACGCGCTGATCGGCGCGCTGCCCGCGCTGGCGGCGGAGGCCGATGCGGGGACGCTGCCCGATTTCCGGCTGACGATGATCGGGCTGCACCGGCAGGAGCTCGACCGTCTGCCCCCGGCGGCGCTGCGGCGGATCGACAGCTATCACCGGGTCGAGGACGATGCGCTGCACGCCGCGCTGGCGGCGGCCGATATCGTCGTCGCGCCGTCGCGCTACGAGAGTTTCGGGCTGGTGTATCAGGAAGCAATGACCTTCGGACGGCCGATCGCGGCATGCGGCGAGGACCCGAGCGCCCGGCTGTTCGTCGGCGGCAGCGGCGCAGGGCTGCTGGCGGACGATTGCACGCCGCAGGCGCTGGGGGCGATCCTGCGGCGGATGCTGGGCGACGGCGATCTGCGACAGGCGCTGTCGGCGGCGGCGCGGGTGGCGGCGGGCCGGTTCACCCGTGCCGGTCTCGCGGCGGAGACCGCCGCCGCCTATGTCGCGGCGGTGAACGGGCGCAGCAGCGCGGCTTCGTCGCCGGGCCGGCCGGCGCCGGCCGACATGGCTTCGTAGACGCGCGAGCGTTCGAGCACGCGCGCCCGGCCGAGCTGATGGTCGATCGCGCCGGCCAGTGCCAGCGACGTCTGTTCGAACGGCACCACCGGGCGTTCGTGGACGGTGCCGGCATAGCGGATGTCGGCGCGGGTCAGCCGGTACTGGATATCCGGCCACAGCGCCGAGGGCACGCCGTCCACGAGGTTGCGGCGGGGCAGGCCCAGCGCACGCAGCCCGTCGCGCTCTGCCGCCCGGACCAGCCAGCCCAGCGCGGCCAGCAGCGCGGCGTCGGGGCGTTCGTCGCTGTCGAGTTGCAGTACCCAGCCGGTCGCCATCGCCTGCACCCGGTTGCGCTGCGCGGCGAAGTCGCCGGCGAGCGGGTGCGCCGCGACCCGCGCCCAGGGCAGCCGCTCCGCAAGCGGGGAGGCGTCGCCGTCCACCAGCAGGATCGCATCGGCGAAATACGGGTGCAGGTCGTCGAACAGTGCGACGACCCGGTCCGCCTCGGCGGAGCGGGCGATCATGCCGAGCGTGACGGCGTGCGATACCGGCGTCGCGGTCTGCCAGCCGCTATCGCCCGCGACGAAGCCCAGCGCCCATGCCGCATTGCGCCGGGCGTGCGGCGCGAGGGCGAAGCCGCGATCGGGTGCGCCGTCGGCGAGGCTGGCGCGGATCGCGCCGCGCAATCCCGCCGCGTCGAAGCCGAGACCGGCGACCGCCAGCCCGCAATGATTGCATTCGGGAAGCGCGCGGTCGTGCCAGCGATCGTTGCCGCAGATCGGGCAGCGCGGGCCGGCTATCGCGTCGTTCATTGGTCGCACCCCCTTGCATCGCAGCCATGGGGAACGCACGACGGGGTCGGCGGTTCGTCGGGGAAGGGCAACGGGGAACGGACATGGACACGATCATCGTCGCGGGCGCCACCGGCGACCTCGGCACCCGCATCACCAGGGCCGCGGTGGCGCGCGGCGCAAAGGTCCGCGCACTGGTGCGCCCGGGCACCAGCCGCGAACGCATCGCGGCGCTGGAGGCGATCGGCGCCGATCCGTGGGCGGTCGATCTCGGCGATGCGCAGGCGCTGGCCCATGCCTGTCGCGGCGTGGTGTGCGTGGTGTCGGCGCTGAATGGCCTTGGCGAGACGATCCTCGATGCGCAGACCCGGCTGCTCGACGCGGCGCTGGGCGGCGGGGCGGCGCGGTTCATTCCATCGGACTTCTCGATCGACTATCGCGCGCTGCCGACCGGCACCAACCGCAATTTCGACCTGCGCCGCGCGTTCCGCACCCGGATCGATACCGCGCCGATCATGGCGACGTCGATCTTCAACGGTGCCTTCGCCGACATGCTGAACGGCGAGATGCCGCTGATCCAGCGGCGGGTGCGGCGCGTGCTGTACTGGGGCAGCGCCGACACGCAGTTCGCGCTGACGACCAAGGACGATGTCGCATCCTATACCGCCGCCGCCGCGCTCGATCCCGCCGCGCCGCGCAACCTGCACATCGCGGGGGCGCAGGTGAGCGCGCGCGATCTGGCGGCGCTGATGGGCGAGGTGACGGGCAAGCCCCATGGCCTGATCCGTGCCGGGTCGCTGGCCACGCTGGCGCGGATGATCGGGGTGACGCGGCGGCTGTTCCCGGCGAAGGATCAGGTGTTCCCGGCGTGGCAGGGGATGCAGTATCTCCACAACATGTTCGACGGCCGCGCGCCGAGCGCACCGGCGGATAACGCGCGCTATGACGTGGCGTGGACCGATTTGCGGGAAGTCTTGGCCGGCTGACAGACCGTATCCCCGCGCAGGCGGGGATCCAGGGTTGCCAGGCGCGACGTTCGCGGCTCTGGACCCCCGCCTGCGTGGGGGTACGGTCACGCAGCCGGATCGAACCGCTCCAGCGGCAACACCATCCCCGCCACCACGAACCAGCAGCGATCGACCGCCGCCGCCACCGCCTGATTGAGCCGCCCCGCCGCGTCGCGAAATTCGCGGCCCAGCGCATGCTCGGGCACGATGCCGAGGCCGACTTCGTTGCTGACCAGCATCAGCGGATGCCGCGCCGCGCCGATCGCGGCGACCAGGGCGGCGCTGTGCCGTGCCACGTCATGCCCGCCCAGCATCACGTTGGTCAGCCACAGCGTCAGGCAGTCGACCAGCACTGGCCCCTCCGCCGCGCCGATCGCCTGCGCCAGATCGACCGGACATTCGACCGTCCGCCACCCCGCACCGCGATCCGCGCGGTGGCGCGCGATGCGATCGGCCATCTCCGCGTCCCAGCCTTGCGCGGTCGCAAGATAGGTCCATGGTCCGGGCAGCGCCTCCATCGCGGCCTGCGCCAGCCGGCTCTTGCCCGATCGCGCGCCCCCTACGAACAAACTCGTCGCCATCTTGCCCTTCGCCTTGGCACGCTCTAAGGGCGCGATTGCGACAGGTTCCCAGAAATGGGATGAAAAGGGAACCCGGAAGCGCGTTTAGGAACGCGCCATCCGGGGCTGCCCCCGCAACTGTGACCGGCGAGTCCTGCTCCCATGTGTGCCACTGGATGCAAATCCGGGAAGGCCGGGCAGGGCGACGACCCGCGAGCCAGGAGACCTGCCCGTCGCGGTTGTCCTTCGCGCGGACGGGGTGTGCCGGGCGATCGAGGGTTTCCTCGCGTGACGACGTCGTTTGGGGGTCGTGCGCGTGGGGGACAGAACCGTCCGCCGCCGTCATCGTGCGTACCCCCTTGTTGGATGCCAAGGGGGATACCCGAATGAAGACCCGTTTCCTGTTGCTGCCGTGCCTGTTGGCGGCGACCCCGAGCTTTGCGCAGAGCGCGCAATCGGCCGCCGGCCTCGAACGCGTGGCGGACCATGACGACGAGATCGTCGTCACCGCCAATCGCGAGGCGCGCCCGGCCGATACCGTCGGTCAGGCGGTGACCGTGCTCGACACCGCGACCATCGAACAGCGTCAGGCGGTGGTCGTGTCCGACCTGCTGCGCCAGACGCCGGGCGTGACCGTCACCCGCAATGGCGGCCCCGGCACGTCGACCGGCGTCAACATCCGCGGCGCCGACAGCGACCAGACCGTGGCGCTGATCGACGGCGTCAAGCTGAACGACCCGTCGTCGCCGGGCGGCGGGTTCAATTTCGGCAACCTGCTGATCGGCAACATCGCCCGTATCGAGGTGCTGCGCGGTGCGCAGTCGGTGCTGTGGGGCAGCCAGGCGATCGGCGGCGTCGTCAACCTCATCACCCGCCAGCCGACCGAGGATTTGGCGATCAACGCGCGGGCCGAGGGTGGATCGTTCGGCACGGGCCAGGCCTTCGCCAACGTGTCGGGCAAGGCCGGGCCGGTATCGGCGAGCATCGGCGGCGGATATTTCACCACCGACGGCATCTCGGCCTATGCGCCGGGGCGTGAGGCCGACGGGTATCGCAATTACGGTGCGAACGGCAGCGTCGCGGTGGCGCTGGCCGAGGGCGTGTCGGTCGACGTGCGCGGCTTCTATGCGAACGGGCGGACGGAGATCGACGGGTTCCCGGCGCCCAGCTTCACCTTCGGCGATACGCGGGAGTATGGCGATTCCGAACAGTGGACCGGCTATACCGGCCTGAACGCCGCGCTGTTCGACGGGCGGTTCCGCAACCGCATCGGCTATGCCCATACCCAGAGCAACCGGACCAACACCGATCCCGACGGCACGCCGACCGAAACCTTCCGGGGCAAGGGGCGCAACGACCGCATCGACTATCAGGGATCGTTCGACCTGACCGACGCGGTGTTCGCGACGTTCGGCGTCGAGCGCGAGGTGTCGCGCTTCACCACCGCCAGCTATGGCGGGCCGGCGGCCACGGGCCGCGCGCGGCTGCTGGGCGTGTACGGCCAGCTGGCGGTGACGCCGGTCGAGAACCTGACCCTGACCGGCGGCGTGCGGCACGACGACCACAATGTCTTCGGCGGGGCGACGGTGTTTTCGGGCAGCGGCGTGTGGTCGCCCAATCGCGGCAACACCGTGCTGCGCGCGAGCTATTCCGAAGGGTTCAAGGCGCCGACGCTGTACCAGTTGCAGAGCGAATACGGCAATGCGCTGCTGACCCCCGAACGGTCGCGCGGCTGGGACGCCGGCATCACCCAGCGCGGGCTGGACGGCGCGGTGGAGGCGAGCGCGACGTGGTTCGACCGCACGTCTAGGGACCTGATCGTGTTCGTGTCCTGTCCGCGCAACGGCACCGGCATCTGCGCCGGGCGGCCGAACGGCACCTATGACAATATCCAGCGTGCCGAGGCCAGGGGGCTGGAATTCGCGCTCAGGCTGCGTCCGGTGGAGGCGTTCACCGTCGCGGCGGCCTATACGTGGCTGGAGGCGGAGAACCGGTCGGCGGGCACGGCCAATTTCGGGCGCCGCCTGCCGCGGCGGCCGTCGGACAGTCTGACGGTCAATGCCGACTACCGCTTCCCCTTTGGTCTGGCGACCGGCGCGACCGTCACGATGGTCGGCGACAGCTTCGACAATGCGTCGAACGCCCGCCGGCTGGACGGCTATGTCCTGACCGACCTGCGCGCATCGTTCCCGGTGACCGGGCGGGTCGAGGTCTATGGCCGGGTCGAGAACCTGTTCGACGAACGCTACCAGACGATCTTCCAGTACGGGACGCCCGGTCGCGCCGCCTATGGCGGCGTGCGCGTGCGCTACTGATGGACGACCTCGCCGAATTCTTCGCGCATGGGGGGCGGGTCGCCGCCGCCGCGCGCGCGTTCGGCGGGGACGACTGGATCGACCTGTCGACCGGGATCGCGCCATGGGCCTATCCCCATGGCGCGATCGACCTCGGCCTCGATCGCCTGCCCGAGCCGGGCGAACTGGCCGACCTCGAAACGGCGGCGGCGCGGGCGTTCGGGGTGGCCGAACCGGCGCGGGTCGTGGCCGTGCCGGGCACCGACCTTGCGCTCAGGCTGCTGGCGGTGATCCTTGCCGCCGAACGTCCGGCGGTGGTGCGGCCGGGCTATGCCGGCCATGCCGCGGCGTGGGGGGAAGCGCGCGGCATCGCGGCGACGGCCGATCCGGGCGATGCCGACCTGCTGGTGCTGGCCAGCCCGGCCAATCCCGACGGGCACGTGACGCCGGCCGACCGGCTGCGCGCACTGGCGCGGCGGATGACGGTGGTCGTCGACGAAGCCTATGCCGATCCGGCGCCCGGCCTGTGCGGCGAGGCGTCGGACCGGCTGATCGTACTGCGTTCGTTCGGCAAGTTCCATGGCCTGCCGGGGCTGCGGCTGGGGTTCGTGATCGCCGGTGCGCGGGTCGTCGGTGCGTTGCGCCACCTGCTCGGCGACTGGCCGGTGTCGAGCGTTGCAGTGGCGATCGGCACCGCCGCCTGTGCCGATCGACGCTGGGCGGACGAACAGGCCGAACGGATCGAGACGGTCGGGACGCTGCTCGATCTCGCACTGGCCGACCGGCACGTGATCGGCCATGCGCCGCTGTTCCGGCTGGTCCGCACGGCGGACGCGCATCGCCTGTTCCGTCATCTGTGCCGCCATGCCATCCTGACCCGGCCGTTCGCCGACCGGCCCGACGCCTTGCGGATCGGCCTGCCGCGCGACGGCGCGGCGCTGGTCCGCCTCAAGACTGCCCTGACGGAGTATGATCGATGACCGAGACGCCCGACGACCATGCCCGCCACAATGCCCGGATGCAGCGCATGGCGGTGGCGCGCGAAAAGATGCAGGCGCGCCGCACGCTCGAACGCGGGCTGCTGATCGTCCATACCGGCAACGGCAAGGGCAAGTCGTCGAGCGCGTTCGGGATGGCGATCCGCAGCATCGGCTGGGGGATGCGCGTCGCGATCCTCCAGTATGTGAAGGGCAGGTGGGAGACGGGCGAGCGCAACTTCTTCGACGCGCATCCCGACCTCGCGACCTTCGAGGTGATGGGCGAAGGCTTCACGTGGGAAACGCAGGACCGCGCGCAGGACATCGCGGCGGCGCGGGCGGCGTGGGAGCGGTCGAAGGAGATGATCCTCGACCCCGCGATCGACTTCGTGATCCTCGACGAACTGAACATCGTGCTGCGCGACGACACGCTGCCGGTTGCCGAGATCGTCGCGTTCCTTAACGACCGGCCGCTGACCAAGCATATCTGCATCACCGGGCGCAATGCGAAGCCCGAACTGCTGGCGATCGCCGACCTGGTGACCGAGTTCGGCGAGGTGAAACATCCCTATCATGCGGGGTTCAAGGCGCAGAAGGGTGTCGAATATTGATCCGCGCCCTCGCCCTGCTGGTCGCGGCGCCATGGCTGGTGTCGGCTGCGCCGCGTGCGCCGCGGATCGTGTCGATCAATCCGTGCGTCGACGGCGTGCTGCGCCATGTCGCCGACCCGGCGCAGATCGTCGGCATCAGCCATTATTCGCAGGACGTGCGCGCGACCTCGGTGCCGCTCGACTGGTCGCGGCGGTTCAAGGCGACGTCGGGCACCGCCGAGGAAGTGGTGGCGCTGCGTCCCGATCTCGTGCTGGCCGGCCCGCATGTCGAACCGGCAACGATCGCCGCGCTGAAGCGGCTCAGGATCGCGCTGGTGCAATATCCGGTAGCGGAGTCGGTACCGGAAAGCATCGCGCAGGTCCGCGCGATCGCCGCCGCCACCGGTCACGCCGATCGCGGCAGGGTGCTGGCGAACCGGATCGCGGCGGCGGCGGTGCCGGCACGGGTGCGTCCGGTCGGGGCGGTGGTGTGGCAGGGGGGTGGGCTGGTACCCGGCACCGGTACGCTGACCGACGACCTGCTGAAACGCGCCGGCTTTCGCAACATGAGCGCGGCGTACGGCCTGAAGCAGTGGGACGTCCTGCCGCTCGAATATCTCGTCGCCGATCCGCCGCGCGTGCTGCTGTCGACCGCTCCGGACGGGGTGCAGGACGACCGGATGACCGGCCATCCGGCGGTGCGGCGGCTGGCGCGGCATATCACGGTCGCGCCGTACCCGACGCGGTTGATGAACTGCGGCGGACCGACGATCGTCGCGGCGATGGCGCGGCTGCGACAGGTACGCAAAGGACTGGGTACATGAACCGGCTGACCATCGGCCTGATCGTCGCGCTGCTGCTCGCGGCCGGCCTGTCGGTCGCGTCGGGCAAGGTGTGGGTACCACTGGATGCGTGGACCGCTGCCGATCCGCGATCGATCATCATCGTCGAGTTGCGCCTGCCTCGCACGCTGCTGGCGATGCTGGTGGGTAGCGCTCTGGGGCTGTCGGGGGCGGTGATGCAGGGCTATCTGCGCAACCCGCTGGCCGATCCAGGGCTGTTCGGCGTGTCGTCGGGCGCGGCGTTCGGTGCGGTGCTGGCGCTGTATTTCGGCTATGCCGCGCAGATGTGGCTGCTGCCCGGTTTCGCCCTGACCGGTGCGGGGATCGCGATGACGCTGCTGGCGTTGATCGCCGGGCGGTCGGGCAGCCTGATCCTGTTCACGCTGGGCGGCATGATCCTGACCAGCATCGCCGGATCACTGACCGCACTGGCCATCAGCCTTGCGCCGACGCCGTTCGTGTCGTCACAGATCGTGGTGTGGCTGATGGGCGCGCTGACCGACCGCAGCTGGGACGATGTGACGGTAGCCGCGCCCCTGATCGGCGCTGGCATGGTGCTGCTGGCGATGACCGCGCGGTCGCTCGACGCACTGACGCTGGGTGAGGCGGCGGCGCGGTCGATGGGGGTCGATCCGGTGCGGTTGCAGCGGCTGGTTATTGGCGGCATTGCGCTCAGCGTCGGGGCATCTGTTGCCTCGGCCGGCATCATCGGTTTCGTCGGGCTGATGGTGCCGCATCTGGTGCGGTCGCTGGCCGGCAACCGGCCGTCGGCGATCCTGCTCCCTTCGGCGCTGGGCGGCGCGGTGCTGCTGACGCTGGCCGACAGCCTCGTGCGGCTGGCCCCGACCGTCAGCGAACTGCGCCTCGGCATCGCCATGTCGATGCTGGGCGGGCCGTTCTTCCTCTACCTGCTGATCGCGATGCGGCGGAGGCTGGCATGACCGATCTGGTAGCCGATGCGGTGCGCCTGACGCTGGGCGGGCGGCGCGTGCTGGACGACGTATCGTTCGCGTTCCGGCCCGGACGGGTGACCGCGCTGCTGGGCGCGAATGGTGCGGGCAAGTCGAGCCTGCTCGCCTGCCTCGCCGCGCTGCGCCGGCCCGATAGCGGCGCGGCGCGGCTGGGCGGCACCGATGTGCAGGCGCTCGACCGGTGGGTGCGGGCGCGGGCGATCGGCCTTCTGCCGCAGGCCGCCGACGTGCACTGGGACATCGACGTCCAGACCTTGGTCGGGCTCGGCCGGTTTGCGCATCGGGGGCGTTGGGGCGAGACGCAGGCGGACCGCGATGCGGTGGCGGCGGCGCTGGCGGCGACCGACATGACCGGGTTCGCCACGCGCGGGGTCGAGCGGCTGTCGGGCGGCGAGCGCGGCCGGGCGCTGCTGGCCCGCGTGCTGGCGGGCGAGCCCGACTGGCTGCTGGCCGACGAACCGCTCGCCAGCCTCGATCCCGCGCACCAGCTGGACGTGCTGGCACGGCTGCGCGGGGTGGCGGCGAGCGGGCGCGGGGTGGTGCTGGTGCTGCACGACCTGCACCTGGCGGCGCGGGTCGCCGACGATGCGGTGCTTCTGAAGGACGGGCGGGTCGTCGCATCGGGTGCGGCCGACGACGTGCTGACCGCGCCGGCGATCGCCGAGGCGTATGGCATCGACGTCGAGATCGGGCGCACGCCGCTAGGGCATCGCTACATCCTGCCGGTCGCGCGGTGATCGCGCTGGCGGCGCTGATCGTCGAGGCGGCGATCGGTTATCCGCGACGGTGGTGGCATCCGGTGATGGGGGTGGGCGCGCTGATCGGTTGGTTCGAGGCGCGCTGGAACCGGCGTCGGCGGATCGAGGGCGTGGCGCTGGTCGTGCTGCTGGTCGCGCTGTCGATCGCGCTGGGGCTGGCGATCGAGCGGCTGGGGGCCGTGGTGACGGTGCTGGTCGCGACGACCGGGCTGGCGCAGCGCAGCCTGCACGATCATGTCGCGGCGGTGGCGCGGCCACTGGCGGCGGGCGACCTGCCGGCGGCAAGGGGTGCGGTGGCGATGATCGTCGGGCGCGATACCGACACGCTCGACGAGGCTGGTGTCGCGACGGCGGCGATCGAAAGCCTGGCGGAGAGCTTCTGCGATGGGGTGGTGGCGCCCGCGATCGGGTTCCTGCTGTTCGGCCTGCCCGGCCTGTTCGCGGTGAAGGCGATCAACACCGCCGATTCGATGGTCGGCCACCGCACGCCCGAGCTGCGCGCGTTCGGATGGGCATCGGCAAGGGCGGACGACGTCGTCAATTTCGTACCGGCGCGATTGGCGGGGGCGTTGGTGGTGATCGCCGGGCGCGGCGGGTGGCGCACGATGTGGCGCGATGCACCCGGCCACGCCTCGCCCAATGGCGGCTGGCCCGAGGCGGCGATGGCCGGCGCGCTGGGGCGGCGGCTGGGCGGGCCGGTGACCTATGACGGCGAGGCCGCCGGGCGCGCAGCGCTGGGCGAGGGGCCGTGCCCGGATGCGCGCGACCTGATGGCGGCGCTGCGCATCTATCGCACCGCCTGCCTGTTGCTGTGGCTGGTGATCGGAGGGTTCGCATGGGCGCGGTGATGATCCAGGGGACGGGATCGGACGTCGGCAAGTCGGTGCTGGTCGCCGGGCTGTGCCGGTTGCTGAGCGATCGGGGGATGACGGTGCGCCCGTTCAAGGCGCAGAACATGTCGAACAACGCCGCGGTCTGTGCCGATGGCGGCGAGATCGGCCGGGCGCAGGCGTTGCAGGCGATGGCGTGTCGGGTCGCGCCGACGACCGACATGAACCCGGTGCTGCTGAAACCGCAGAGCGACCGCACGTCGCAGCTGGTCGTCGGCGGGCGGGTGGCGGGTACGATGGCGGCGGGGGATTACCGGCGGCGGCGGTCCGAATTGCTGGGCGCGGTGCTGTCCGCCTATCGCCGCGTCGCGCACGGTGCTGATATCGTGGTGGTCGAAGGGGCGGGATCGCCCGCCGAGATCAACCTGCGCAGCGGCGACATCGCCAATATGGGTTTTGCCCGGGCCGCGCGGGTGCCGGTGGTGCTGGCGGGCGATATCGATCGCGGCGGGGTGATCGCGGCGTTGGTCGGCACGCAGGCGGTGATCGATCCGGCCGACGCGGCGATGATCCGCGGATTCGTGGTCAACAAGTTCCGCGGCGACCCCGCGCTGTTCGACGATGGTCGCGCCGGGATCGTGGCGCGCACCGGATGGCGCGATATCGGGCTGGTGCCGTGGCTGGCCGATGCCGCGCTGCTGCCCGCCGAGGATGCGGTGGCGCTGGGGCGCGGCGTGACGGGGGGCGCGGGACCGTTGATCGCGGTGCCGATGTTGTCGCGCATCGCCAATTTCGACGACTTCGACGCGCTGGCGCATGATCCGGCGGTGCGGCTGCGCATGGTGCCGCCGGGCCAGCCGTTGCCGGGCGATGCCGCGATGGTGATCCTGCCGGGCACCAAGGCGACGATCGCCGACCTCACCTTCTTCCGCGAACAGGGCTGGGACGTCGATCTGGCCGGCCATGTCCGGCGCGGCGGGCAGGTGCTGGGGATATGTGGCGGATACCAGATGCTGGGCACCCGGATCGCCGACCCGGACGGGATCGAGGGGCCGGCCGGCAGCGTCGCCGGGCTGGGGCTGTTGCCGGTCGCGACGGTGATCGCGCGTGCCAAGACCGTGCGGCCGGTGCTGGGCACGCTGGCGGGCGGGACGACCTTCGCCGGGTACGAAATCCATGCCGGAGTGAGCGAGGTCGCGCCCGATACGCCGCCGCTGCTGCATTTCGCCGACGGGACGCCCGATGGTGCCACCGCGCGCGACGGGCAGATCGGCGGCTGTTATGTCCACGGCCTGTTCGACGGTGCCGATGCGCGCGGCGCCCTGCTGGCGCGGATCGGCGGGACGGCCGACCCGCTCGACCGGCGCGAGCGGATCGACGCCGCGCTGGACGGCGTGGCGCGGGCATTGGCGGCGGCGCTCGACATCGACGCGCTGCTGGAGATTGCGGGAGAAGCGATTTGATCGACGACATATGTGCGCACCTCGACGCGCTGGCCAAGCCGCGCGGGGCGATGGGGCGGCTGGAGACGCTGGCGACCGAACTGGCGCTGACGCAAGGACGGGTACGGGCGCGGACGTCGCCCCGGCGCGTCGTGCTGTTCGCCGGCGATCATGGCTGCGTCGCGGAGGGGGTGTCGGCGTGGCCGTCGGAAGTGACGCAGATGATGGTCGCGACGATCCTGTCAGGGCAGGCGACCAGCAACGCGCTGGCCGCCGCCGCCGACTGTCCGCTGCGGCTGGTCGATGTCGGGATGACGGGGCCGCGCGTCGCCGGTGGCGGTTTCTTTCGCGACGCGCGGATCGGCGATGGCAGCGCGCCGCTGGGGCAGGGCGCGGCGTTGACGCCCGCGCAGTTCGATGCGGCGTGGGACGTCGGCGCGAGCGAGGCCGACGCCGCGATCGATGACGGCGCGGTGCTGCTGATCGCGGGGGAGATGGGGATCGGCAACACGACGCCCGCCGCCTGCCTGACCGTGCTGCTCGCCGGGATCGACCCGGACGCGGCGGTCGGGCGCGGTGCGGGGGCGGACGATACCGTGCTGGCCATCAAGCGCGCGGTCGTCGCCGCGGCATGTGCGCGGGCGGCGGCCGAGCCCGACCTGCGCCGCGCGATCGCCGGGGTGGCGGGATATGAGATCGCGGCGATGGCGGGATTCCATGCGGCCGGTGCGGCGCGCGGCGCGACGTTGTTGCTCGACGGCTATGTCGCCACCGCGGCCGCGCTGGTTGCGCAGGCGTTGGCACCCGGCAGCGCGCGGGCGATGATCGCCGCGCATCGATCGGCCGAGCCGGGCCATGGCGCGGCGCTGGCGGCGCTGGGGCTGACCCCGGTGCTCGACTGGGAGATGCGGCTGGGCGAGGGCAGCGGGGCGCTGGTGGCGCTGCCCCTGCTCGACGCGGCGGCGGCGCTGCTGTGCGACGTCGCGCGGCTCGACGCGATCGGGGCGGACCGTGCCGATTGAGGCACCGCGCTGGGCGCCGCCGTTGCTGGCGGTCCAGTTCCTGACCCGCCTGCCGGTGCCGGTCCTTTCGCGGTTGAGCGCGCAGCAGGCGGCGGACGGGCTGGCGCGCGCGCTGGCGTGGCTGCCGCCGGTCGGGTCGCTGATCGGCGCGGCGACCGCGCTGGTGTTCGTCGCCGCGCAAGGCTTCTGGCCGGTATGGGTCGCGGCGGTACTGGCGCTGATGGTCGAGGCGTTGCTGACCGGCGCGTTCCACGAGGATGCCGTCGCCGATTTCTGCGATGCGTTCGGCGGTACTGCCAGTGGCGAGCGCGCGCTGGCGATCATGAAGGACAGCCGGATCGGCAGCTATGGCACATTGGGGCTGGGGCTGGTCGTGCTGTTGCGCGTGGCGACGATGGTGGCGTTGCCGCCGATGCTGGCGGTGGCGGCGATCGTCGGCGCGGCGACGGTCGGGCGGCTGTGCGCGGTGACGCTGGCGGCGATCGTGGCGCCGGTGGGGCAGGGATCGGCGGCGCGCGCCGGGCGGATGCCGCCCGCGCGGCTGGCGCTGGCGCTGCTGCTCGCGCTGCCGGGGATCGCCCCGCTCGCGTGGGTGCGACCGGGCGCGACGCTTGCCGCGCTGATGGCGATGGCGGTGATGCTGTGGTGGCTGCGGCGCTTCGTGTCGCGGCGGATCGGGGGGAGTACCGGCGACTGTCTGGGGTTCGCCGCGGCGATCGGGCAGCTGGCGGTGCTGCTGGCGGTCGCGGCGCGGTGAACGTCCTGCTCCTGCGCCACCCGCCGGTCGCCGCGGCGTGGAAGGGGCGCTGCTATGGCCGGTCGGACATGGGGTGGAGCCGTGCGGGCTGGGCGATGGCGCGCCGGATCGTCGGCGGGATGGCGCCGGTGGACGCGATCGTCCATTCGGGCGCGATCCGCACCCGCCGCCTCGCCGGGTGGATCGGCGCGGCACAAGGCGTGGGCGTCACCGCCGACCCCCGCTGGCTGGAACGTGACTTCGGCGCGTGGGAGGGGCGGTCGTGGGACGCGATCTGGCGTGACAGCGGCGCGGCGATGGACGGCATGATGATCGCGCCGGAAACCTACCGCCCCGGTGGCGGCGAGACCGGTCGCGACGTGGCCGACCGGGTACGCGCGGCGTGGGACGCGCTGCCCGATGTCGCGCGCGTACTGGTCGTCGCGCATGGCGGGCCGATCGCGACGCTGCGCGCGCTGCGGGCCCGCGCGCCGCTGACGCGGGCGGTCGACTTCATTCCCGCCTGCGGCGAGGTCGTGACGCTTCAGCGCTGCCAGTAGCGGACGTAGTCGACCTGCATCGCTTGCGGGAATTTGCTGTCGTCGATGCCCATCTTGCCGCCCCAGTCGCCGCCGACCGCGACGTTCAGGATCAGGTGGAACGGCCGGTCGAACGGCCAGGCGGCCTTGCCGCCCGGCTGGTCGTTGGCGACGCGCATATAGCCGCGGCCGTCGACGCCGATGGTGATCGCCTGCGGGCTCCAGTCGAGCTGGTAATTGTGCCACTGTCCGCACGGGGCGAGCGTGCGTGAACCGCCGCGCTGGGTGCCCCTGGCATGGTTGAACGCGCCGGTATGCAGCGTCGCGTGGACCATATCGGGTTCGTAGCCGACCAGTTCGAGGATATCGATCTCGCCCGCATCGGGCCATTTGCCGTCGGGCGGCAGCATCCACAGCGCCGGCCAGATACCGCGCCCGCACGGCAGCTTCGCGCGGATGTCGTAGAAGCCGTAGCCCATGCCCCGGGTCGAAACGATCCGGGCGGAGGTATAGGCCTGCCCGCCCGAATCCGCCCCCTTGGGCTTTTCGCGCCGCGCCTCGATCACCAGCGCGCCCTTTTCGACACGGGCATTGGCCGGGGTGTTGGCGGGCGAATAATATTGCCGTTCGTTGTTGTACCACCCCTCGCGGTTGCGGCTGGTGTCGAAGCGCCAGTGCGCCGGATCGATCGTCTTGCCCGAAAATTCGTCGGCAAAGGTCGGTGCGGTGGCGGGCGGGGCGATCGCCACGTCGACCGCATGGTTGCTGGCGCCCAGCGTCGGCGTGTCCTGCGCCGGTGCCGCCGCGCCCAGGCCGAGGGTCATTGCCGCCAATAGGATGCGCATCGATCAAGCTCCCGTGATCGCGCCCGTACCGCGACGCTTCGCGCGCATCGTACGGAGGGGACCCGGCTTCGCGCAACCCCTTGGGTAATCGACCGTTCTGCCCCGTGATTTCCCGACGGAGCAGACGAATGCGCGTGGAACAGTTCGACTATCGCGATGGCGACACGGTATTGCAGGCCGGAGTGGCATTTCCGGCCGACGCGGCGAGGGCGCCTGCGGTGCTGATCGCGCATCAATGGGCCGGGCGCGGCGAAGGCGAGCACAGGACCGCCGGGCGGCTGGCCGAACTCGGCTATGTCGGTGTCGCGATCGACCTGTTCGGCAAGGACGTGCGGGGCGATCCGTCGGGCGACAACGGCCACCTCATCAACCCGCTGCTGTCGGATCGCGCCGCGTTGTTGCGACGGATGCGGGCAGGCGTGGCCTTCGCCGCCACGCTCGACCGGGTCGATGCGTCGCGGATCGCGGCGATCGGCTATTGCTTCGGCGGGCTGTGCGTCCTCGACCTCGCGCGTGGTGGCGCGGACGGGGTGCTGGGCGTGGTCAGCCTGCACGGGATGCTCGACGGCAACGGCCTGGATCAGGACGGGGCGATCGCGGCGAAGGTGCTGGTCGAACATGGCTGGCGCGATCCGATGGCGGCGCCGGACAAGGTGCTGGCCTTTGCCGACGAGATGGGCGGGCGCGATGCCGACTGGCAGCTCCACGCCCATGGCCGGGCGATGCACGCCTTCACGAACCCCCATGCCGCCGCGCCCGAAAAGGGCATGGCGTACGACGCCGATGCCGATCGTCGCTCGTGGGAATCGACCACCGCGTTCCTCGCCGAACTGTTCTGATCCGGTTGCCGGGCGGGCGTGCGCACACCATCTACCGGGCAACGAAGGAAGCAGCATGACCGAGTATCGCAAGACCGAAGCGGCGATCGCCCGCCTGACTCCCGAGCAGTTCCATGTCACGCAGGAAAGCGGCACCGAACGCCCCGGCACCGGCGAATATCTGAACGAAAGGCGCGCCGGCATCTATGTCGACATCGTGTCGGGCGAGCCGCTGTTCGCATCAGCCGACAAGTTCGATCCGCACTGCGGCTGGCCGAGCTTCACCAGGCCGATCGCGTCGGCCAACGTCGCCGAACTGCGCGACACGACGCACGGAATGGTCCGCACCGAAGTCCGTTCGGCGGGCGGCGACAGCCATCTGGGGCACGTCTTTACCGACGGTCCGCGCGACCGCGGCGGCCTGCGCTACTGCATCAACTCCGCCGCGCTGCGCTTCGTACCGCGCGAGGCGATGGAGGCGGAAGGTTACGGCGCGTATCTCGATCAGGTCGAAGGATAGGCGCGGCGAAAACCACGTTTGTGGTGGGATGTCACAGCGCCACGTTCGCCCGTACCAGCGCCGACCGGTCGATCTCGGCAATACTGCGCACGCCCGTCAGCGCC
This sequence comes from Sphingomonas sp. 2R-10, assembly GCF_030062225.1. NCBI lineage: Bacteria > Pseudomonadati > Pseudomonadota > Alphaproteobacteria > Sphingomonadales > Sphingomonadaceae > Sphingomonas > Sphingomonas sp. 2R-10. The sequence continues at coordinate 7,899 of NZ_JASCXF010000028.1, read as the reverse complement.
ATCGCGACGCGCATCTCCGCCTCGATCAGCGACAACAGCTTCGTCACCCCGGCCTCGCCCCCGGCGGCGAGCGCATAAATGAACGCGCGCCCGATCAGCGTCGCATCCGCCCCCAGCGCCAGCATCCGCACCACGTCGAGCCCGGAGCGGATGCCCGAGTCCGCCAGGATCCTAATCTGACCCTTCACCCTGTCGGCGATCGGCGGCAGCGCGCGGGCGGTCGACAGCACCCCGTCCAGCTGTCGCCCGCCATGGTTCGATACGACGATCCCGTCGGCGCCGAAGCGCACCGCATCCTGCGCGTCGTCGGGGTCGAGGATGCCCTTGATGACGATCGACCCCTGCCACAGGTCGCGGATCCATTCGAGGTCGCGCCATGCGATCGACGGATCGAAGTTCGCGCCGAGCCAGCCGATATAGTCCTCCAGCTTAGTCGGCGTGCCGCGATAGGTGGAGATATTGCCCAGATCGTGCGGCCGCCCGTGCAGCCCGACATCCCATGCCCAGCGCGGATGCGTCGCCGCCTGCACCATCCGCCGGAACGCGGCGTTCGGCCCCGACATGCCCGAATGCGCGTCGCGATAGCGGGCACCGGGCACCGGCATGTCGACGGTGAACACCAGCGTCGTCACCCTCGCCGCCTGCGCGCGTTCCAGCGCGTCGCGCATGAAACCGCGATCCTTCAGGACATAGAGCTGGAACCAGATCGGCGCGCTCGACGCGTCCTGCACTTCGCGGATCGCGCAGACCGACACGGTCGACAGGGTGAAGGGCACGCCCTTCGCCGCCGCTGCCCGTGCCGCCTGCACCTCGCCGCGCCGGGCATACATGCCGGTCAACCCGACCGGGGCGAGCACCACCGGCATTGCCAGCGTCGTGCCGAACAATTCGGTATCGAGGCGGAGGTCGGCGACGTCGCGCAATACACGCTGGCGCAGTTCGACCTGTGACAGGTCGGACACGTTGTGGCGCAGCGTATGTTCGGCATAGGCGCCGCCGTCGATGTAATGGAACAGGAACGGCGGCAGCCGGCGCCGGGCGGCTTCGCGATAGTCGGTGGGCGCGGCGATGATCATGGGCGGAAGACTCGGACAGGCGGGACGGAGGGCGACAGGGTGCGAGCGATCCGGTATCGGCGGCGATGCGGTATCCGCAATGGCATATGGCCCTCTGGCCCTCCGTTCGATCACGATCGGCGGGTATCCGTCTCGTCGCTAACGCGTCCTATATGTCGGAATGTCGTCCCAATTTCCAGCGATATGGCGTGCCGAATCGGTGCGCGCGATCGTACGGCGTGCGACACCGTAGCCAGGGTCGATCGCCCCTGTGGGCACCGGTATCGTTCGGGAAAATGGTGCTGCCGGTGAGGATTGAACTCACGACCTCAGCCTTACCAAGGATGCGCTCTACCACTGAGCTACGGCAGCACTCCGAGCCGGGGGGAAGCCCCTCGGCGGCGGGAGGGGCCTATGTGCAGGCATTCGGGGGGAAGTCAAGCGGACGTTGCCAGATTGCGTGCTAAAAGCGTAGAAAGCGGCGATGAGCGATGCGGAACGTAAGGAACGGCTGGCACAGGCGCTGCGGCAGAATCTGCGCCGCCGCAAGGGGCAGGCACGCGGCGACGCCGTGGTGGCATCGTTGTCGGACCGGCAAGACGTCGAACCCCCTCGCGACTGACCGCCGCGGCTACGGTTGACACCGTTGACACGGACGCTCACCCTTTCCGGCAGACAGGCAAGGGAGAGGTGGAATGCGTCGCTGGTGGCTGCTGCTGGTCGCGTTGGTGCTGGGACCGGTCGCATGGGCCGCTCCGGCGGCGCCTGCGGGATCGCCGGTGGCGGAACATGGCCGGCTGGCGGTGAAGGGCAATCGCGTCGTCGATGCGCAGGGCCGCCCATATGCCGTGCGCGGCATGTCGCTGTTCTGGAGCCAGTGGCAGCCGCGCTACTACGACCCGGCGACGGTCGTGTGGCTGGTTCGCGACTGGCGGGTGACCGCGGTCCGCGCGGCGATCGGGGCGCAGCAAGGCGGCTATGATACCCGGCCGGAGGCGGAAACAAAGCACGCCGAGGCGGTGATCGACGCAGCGATCGCGCAGGGCATCTATGTCGTGGTCGACTGGCACGCGCACCAGCCGCGCGCCGACGATGCGGTGCGGTTCTTCGGCCATATCGCCCGCAAGTATCGCGGCGTGCCGAACCTGATCTACGAAACCTATAACGAACCGCTGCCCGAACATGGCTGGGCGAGCGTGCTGAAACCCTATCATGCCAAGGTGATCGGCGCGATCCGCGCGATCGATCCGGACGCATTCGTGGTCGCAGGCACGCGCAGCTGGTCGCAGGACGTCGACGAGGCGGCGGCCGATCCGCTGCCCTTTGCCAACGTCGCCTATACGCTGCATTTCTATGCCGCGACGCATAAGGCCGCGTTGCGGGCGAAGGCGGAGACGGCGATGCGGCGCGGGATCGCGCTGTTCGTCACCGAATATGGCACCACCGCCGCCAATGGCGATGCGCCGATCGACGCGGAAGAGACGCGGACCTGGTGGGACTGGTGCGCGAAGAACGGCATCAGCTATCTGAACTGGTCGGTCGCGAACAAGGACGAGGCGTCGGCGATCCTGAAGCCCGCGACGCAGGCGGTGTCGGGCTGGGCGGAGGGCGAGCTGACCGAATCGGGGCGGCTGGTGCGGGCGCATCTGCGGGCGGCGCGCTGAACCCCTGTCGCGTCGATTGCGGGCATGGCATGAGGTCGCCATGACCGATTCCCGCCCGCTCGCCTACCACCATACCCCCGGTACCGGCCCGACCATCCTGTTCCTGCCGGGCTATGCGTCGGACATGAGCGGGACCAAGGCCCTGGCGATCGAGGGCTGGGCGCGGGAGCAGGGGCGGGCGTTCCTGCGCTTCGACTATGCCGGGTGCGGCGAGAGCCCCGGCGCGTTCGAGGAGCAGACGCTGGCCGGCTGGGTCGACGACGCGCTGGCGATGATCGATCATGCTGTCGAGGGGCCGGTGGTGCCGGTCGGATCGTCGATGGGCGGATGGATCGCATTGCTGGCGGCACGCGCGCGGCCCGATCGTATGGCGGGGCTGGTCGGCATCGCCCCCGCGCCCGACTTCACCGACTGGGGCTTCTCACAGGCCGAGAAGATGGCGCTGCTGACGGAAGGGAAGATCGAGCGGCCGTCACCCTATGCCGATACCCCGACGGTGTTCACCCGCGCCTTCTGGTCGTCGGGCGAGGCGAACCGGATGCTGCATGCCGAACTGCCGATCGACGTGGCCGTCCGGCTGGTGCAGGGACAGCGCGACGCCGACGTGCCGTGGGAGCGGACCGTCCACCTCGCCGCGCGGCTTCGTTCAGCCGATGTGCAGACTTGGCTGGTCAAGGATGGCGACCATCGTCTGTCGCGCGAGCGTGACATCGCGCTGATCCTGCGCGCCATCGAGGATGTCCTGAACTGATGCTGTCTCCGCTGCTGTTCCTCGCGCTTCAGGCCGCCACCGGGCCGCAGCTGCCCGCCGGCGCCACGCCTGAAGCGCGCTACGACGCCTGCGTCGATGCGGCGACGACCGCGCCGGAGCAGGCGGAGAAGATCGCGGGACAATGGCGGCTGGCGGGCGGCGGGTTCCTCGCGCGGCAGTGCCTCGGCATGAGTTATGCTACCCGCCAGCGCTGGACCGCGGCGGCCGAGGCGTTCGAGCAGGCGGCACGCGAGGCGGAAGTGGCGAAGGACGCCCGCGCCGCGAATTACTGGGCGCAGGCGGGCAATGCCCGGCTGGCCGATGGCGATACGATCGCGGCGGGCACCGCGCTGGACGCGGCGCTGGCGAGCGGGACGCTGACCGGGCTGGCGCGCGGCGAGGCGCAGCTCGACCGGGCGCGGGTCCGGGTGGCGGGTGGCGACCTGGCCGGCGCGCGTGGCGACCTCGACCGGGCGCTCAGGGACGCGCCCGCCGATCCGCTGGCGTGGCTGTTGTCGGCGACGCTGGCCCGGCGGACCAGCGACCTGACGCGCGCCAAGGCAGACATTGCCGAGGCGGTGCGGCGATCGCCCGACGATCCGTCGGTGCAGCTGGAGGCGGGCAACATCGCGGGACTGTCGGGCGATACCAGGGCGGCGCGTACGGCGTTCGAGGCGGTGCAGCGCCTGTCCCCCGACAGCGCGCAGGCCAAGGCCGCGGCGGCGGCGCTCGACACGCTGCCGCCCGCCTGATGGCGGTTGCGGCCTGCCCCGGTCGACCCGATATGCCGGGTCAAGCCACAGGGAGCCGCCGATGACCCGCTATCTCCACACCATGATCCGCGTGTCCGATCCGGACGCGACCATCGCCTTTTTCGACCTGCTGGGCCTGAAACAGGTGCGGCGGATGGATAACCCGCAGAGGCGGTTCAGCCTGATCTTCCTCGCCGCGCCGGGGCAGGAGGGTGTCGCCGAGGTCGAGCTGACGCATAACTGGGATCCCGAGGCGTATGCGGGCGGGCGCAATTTCGGCCATCTGGCGTTCCGGGTCGACGATATCTACGCCACCTGCCAAGCGCTGATGGATGCCGGCGTCACCATCAACCGCCCGCCGCGCGACGGGCACATGGCGTTCGTCAAGACGCCCGACGGCATCTCGATCGAGCTGCTGCAGGACGGATCGCTGCCCGCCGCCGAACCTTGGGCATCGATGCCGAACACGGGGACGTGGTGATGGAGATCGTCCAGATACCGGTGCTGTCCGACAATTATGCGTGGCTGGTGCATGACGGCACGAGCGGCGATACGGTGGCGATCGATCCGGGGGCGGCGCAGCCGGTGCTGGACGCCGCCGCCGCGCGCGGCTGGACGATCACCGCGATCTGGAACACCCACTGGCACCCCGACCATGTCGGTGGCAACGCCGCGATCAAGGCGGCGACCGGCGCGCGGGTGACCGGGCCGGAGGCGGAGCGCGGCAAGATCGCCGATATGGACAATGGTGTGGGTGAGGGGGCGATGCTTTGGGTTGGCGACCATCAGGCCACCGTCTGGGCGGTGCCGGGCCATACCGCCGGCCATGTCGCGTTCCACTTCGCCGACGACGCGGTGCTGTTCAGCGGCGACACGCTGTTCGCGATGGGATGCGGCCGGCTGTTCGAGGGGACCGCGGCCGAGATGTACGGCAACATGCGTCGCTATGCCGGACTGCCGCCCGAGACGCGGGTCTATTGCGGCCACGAATACACGCTGTCGAACGGGCGCTATGCGCTGAGCGCCGAACCGGACAATGTCGCGATCGTCGAGCGGATGGCGGCGGTCGAGGCGCTGCGCGCGGCGGGCGAGCCGACCGTGCCGACGACGATCGGCGCCGAACTGCCGACCAACCCGTTCCTGCGCGCGGAGTCGGTCGAGGCACTGGCACGGCACCGCGCGGCCAAGGACGCGTTCTGAACGGCAAGAGGAGAGGCGGCATGAAGCGATTGGCATGGACGGCGGCGCTGGTGCTCGGCGCGTGCGCGACCCCGCAGCAGGTGGCGGAGACGCAGGCGCGCGGGGATCGGCTGCTCGCGAAGACGCTGGCCGGACGGACGCCGGGCAAACCCGAGAACTGCATCCCGACCGGCTTCATCGACGGGCCGCAGATCGTGGGGGATTCGCTGGTCTATCGCCAGACCGGCAAGCGGCTGTGGCGCACCCAGGTCCGTGACCGCTGCCCGTTCCTGCGCGACGACCAGATCGTGGTGTCGATCCTGTACGGCGCGCAGGTGTGCCGCAACGACCGATTCCGCCTGATCGATCGCGGATCGCAGATTCCGTCAGGCGACTGCACGTTCGGGGAATTCGTGCCGTACGACAAGGTGGGGTGAGGGTCGTTGTCCGCACATCCTCCGTTCGTGCTGAGTAGGGACTGAGCCTGTCGAAGCGGTGTATCGAAGGATCGCCACGGGTGCTTCGATACGGGCCTTCGACAAGCTCAGTCCCTACTCAGCACGAGCGGCTGGTTGTTATGGTTTACAACACGTAGCGGCTCAGATCGGTATTCCGCGCGATGCTGGCCAACTGCTGTTCGACATAGGCGGCGTCGATCGTCACTGCTTGCCCCGAGCGGTCCTCGGCGTCGAAGCTGACCTCTTCCAGCAGCTTTTCCATCACCGTCTGCAGGCGGCGGGCGCCGATATTCTCGATCTCGGCATTCACCTCCGCCGCGATGCGGGCGATGGCGGCGATGCCGTCGTCGGTGAAGGTCACCTCCACCGATTCGGTGCCGAGCAGCGCACGATACTGCGCCGGCAGCGACGCCTTGGTATCCGACAGGATCGCGATGAAGTCGGCCTCGGTCAGCCCCTTCAACTCGACGCGGATCGGCAGGCGACCTTGCAGTTCGGGCAGCAGGTCGCTGGGCTTCGCCACGTGGAACGCGCCGCTGGCGATGAAGAGGACGTGGTCGGTCTTCATCGGGCCGTACTTGGTGGCGACGGTCGTCCCCTCGATCAGCGGCAGCAGGTCGCGCTGCACGCCTTCGCGGCTGATCGATCCGCCGCCGCGGCCGTCGCTGACCGCGATCTTGTCGATCTCGTCGAGGAAGACGATGCCGTTCGCCTCGGCATCGGCGAGGGCGACGCGGCTGACCTCGTCCTGATCAAGGCGCTTGTCGGCCTCTTCCTCGACCAGCTTGTCCCAGGCGGCGCGGACGGTCAGCTTGCGGCGCTTCTGCTGGCCTTGCCCAAACGCCTTGCCCATCATCGCCGACAGGTCGAGCATCTGCGGGGCGGCACCGGGGATTTCGAACGGCATCTGCGGCGCGGCATCGAGTTCGATCTCGATCTCCTTGTCGTCCATATGCCCGTCGCGGAAGCGCTGGCGGAACGCCTCGCGCGTCGCCTCGCTGGCGCCCTTGCCGGTCAGCGCGTCGAGCAGGCGGGCCATGGCGGCTTCCTCGGCCTTGTCCTTCACCGCCACGCGGCGGCGTTCGCGTTCCAGCCGGATCGCTTCCTCGACTAGGTCGCGGGCGATCTGTTCGACGTCGCGGCCGACATAGCCGACCTCGGTGAACTTGGTCGCCTCCACCTTCACGAACGGCGCGTCGGCGAGCCTGGCCAGACGGCGGCTGATCTCGGTCTTGCCGCAGCCGGTGGGGCCGATCATCAGGATGTTCTTCGAGCTCACCTCGTCGCGCAGGTCGGGGCTGAGCTGCTGGCGGCGCCAGCGGTTGCGCAAGGCGACGGCGACGGCGCGCTTGGCGTCCCGCTGGCCGATGATGTGCGCGTCGAGGGCGGCGACGATCGCCTTGGGAGTCAGGCTGTCTTGCATGGGATGTCCGTCAGTTCGCGCTGTCGAGCGCTTCGAGGGTGACGCGATCGTTGGTGTAGACGCAGAGTTCGGCGGCGATCGCCAGCGCCTTCCGCGCGATCTTTTCCGCATCGCCTTCGTAATCGGACAGGGCGCGGGCCGCGGCGAGGGCGAAATTGCCGCCCGAACCGATCGCGGCGATGCCGGCCTCGGGCTCCAGCACGTCGCCATTGCCTGTGACGACCAGCGTCACGTCCCTGTCGGCGACGATCAGCATCGCTTCGAGGTTGCGCAGGAACTTGTCGGTGCGCCAGTCCTTGGCGAGTTCGACCGCGGCGCGCAGCAGCTGGCCCTGATGGCGCTCCAGCTTGGCCTCAAGCCGTTCGAACAGGGTGAAGGCGTCGGCGGTGGCGCCGGCGAACCCGGCGATCACCTTGCCGTCGCCCAGCGGGCGGACCTTGCGCGCATTGGGTTTCATGACCGTCTGTCCGGCCGAAACCTGCCCATCCCCCGCGATCACCACGCGACCGCCGCGACGCACGGATACAATCGTGGTGCCGTGCCACACCGTCTCTTTGCTCATGGGGCGCGATATGGGGAGGGGCGTTGTCGGTACAAGTTCCTGCCCGGCACGGGGA
>NZ_JASCXF010000027.1:0-62735 GCF_030062225.1 Sphingomonas sp. 2R-10 | reverse complement strand
CCCCGAACAACCGGTGCCGCAGACCGAGCCGGGCCAGCCGACCGCGCCGCCGCCCGAGATCGACGTGCCCGGCCCCGACATCGACGTGCCGAGCCCGATGCCCGGCGGCGATCCCGGCGTGACCCCCGTCCCCGGCCAACCCGTCATGGGAGCGAACTGACATGACCGACCGCGATCGCAGCGCCCATCCCGACAGCGCCCCGCAGGACGATACCGACCGCCGCAGCGATATCGAACGCGCGTTGGATGGCGTGACCGGCGACGTCGAGCGTGCCGGCACCCACAGTGGTGCCACCTCACCGACCGAACCGACGGTATCGCCCGACAGCGCCGGTGGATCGGGCGGGGTCGTCCGCAATCAGGAGGGCGACGGACAATAAGGTCCGCTCGTCACCGCGAACGTCATTCCGGCGAAGGCTGGAATATCCCGGCTATCTGGCAGCGCAGGAGCCGCGTGAGACCCCAGCCTTCGCTGGGATGACGTTCGTAGTGGAATCGTCCGGCCAGCGCTTCCTTCCGCTACCCGGCAACCCGCCGCGCGGTAATGACCTTCACCGGCGCGGCGGGCATTTCGCCCTTGAATGCCCCGTTGCTGGCTTTGACCGGATCGACTGGCGTTTCCAGTATCCTCGACAGGACGTCGCGACCGCCGACCACCCGCGCGAACGCGGCATAGCCCTGCCCGTCCCCTGGCACGCCGGGGGCAGCATCCAGTGCGCGGCGTTGGTCGCCGACCGAAATCGTAAATTCGCCCCGCGCCGTGCCGACACCCAGGCGGGCGACCGACAGGGTGCCATCGGTATGCGACAACCCGGTCCGGGTCGTCGGTTCGTGCTTGATCGGCGGCAGCATCTTCTTCGCGTCGGTATGCGGCCCGAACTGGACGAAGCCGAACTCCGGCCCGACCTTGACGATGCGATAAAAGCTGACGCCGTCCAGCCGCTTCTGGTCGACATAGCGCAGAAAATTGGCGGCGGTGATCGGCGCGCGCTCCGTCTCCACCTCGACGGTCAGCGTGCCGGCGGTCGTGACGATCGCGACGCGCGGCAGCGATGGGTCGCCCGCGGGTTGCGGCGCCGGGGTCTGGGCCAGTGCCGGTGCGGCGAGCACCAACGCCACCAGCATCGCACGCCGAGTCGGCTGCATCATCCCAGCGCCTTCTTCAGCAGATCGTTGACCACGCCGGGATTGGCCTTGCCGCCCATCGCCTTCATCGTCTGCCCGACGAAGAATCCGAACAGCTTGTCCTTGCCGCCGCGATAGTCGGCGACCTTGTCGGCATTCCTTTCCATGACCTCGGCGATCACCGCCTCGATCGCGCCGGTGTCGCTGGTCTGCTTGAGGCCACGTTCCTCGACGATGGCGTTCGCGCCCTGCCCGGTTTCCAGCATGATCTCGAACACCTGCTTCGACAGCGTGCCCGACAACGTGCCATCCGCGACGAGCTTGAGCAGTTCCGCGCCCTGCGCCGGCGATACCGGGCTGTCCGTCACGCTCTTGCCGAGCCGGTTGAGCGCGCCATATAGGTCTGAAATCAACCAGTTGGCGGCCGATTTTGCCGGAACCTGCGAACCGCATTCGGCCAGCAGCGCCTCGAACCAGCGCGCGGTTTCTACTTCGGCGGTCAGCACTGCTGCGTTGTAGGCGGACAGTCCCAGTTCGCCCTCGTACCGCTTGCGCTTGGCATCGGGCAATTCGGGCAACGACGCGCGACATTCGTCGAGAAACGCGTCGTCCAGTTCGAGCGGCAACAGGTCTGGATCCGGGAAGTAGCGATAGTCGTGCGCGTCTTCCTTCGATCGCATCGACCGGGTGACGCCCTTGTCCGGATCGAACAGGCGGGTTTCCTGCACGATGCGGCCGCCATCCTCCAACACCGCGACCTGCCGGTTCGCCTCATATTCGATCGCGGCCATCACGAAACGCACCGAATTGACGTTCTTCGTCTCGGTCCGCGTCCCCAGTTCCTCCCCCGGACGACGCACCGAGACGTTGACGTCGGCGCGCATCGATCCCTGGTCCATATTGCCGTCGCACGACCCGACATAACGGAGAATCGACCGCAGCTTCGACAGATAAGCCCCTGCTTCCGCTGGCGAAGTCATGTCCGGCCGGCTGACGATTTCCATCAGCGCAACGCCCGATCGGTTGAGATCGACATAGGAACGCGTCGGATGCTGGTCGTGCATCAGCTTGCCGGCATCCTGTTCGACATGGATTCGCTCGACACCGATCGTTTTGGTGGGGCTGTTCGGGTCCTTTTCGTCGAGGACGACCGTAACCGATCCCTCGCCGACCAGCGGGTGATAGAGCTGACTGATCTGATAGCCCTGCGGCAGATCGGCATAGAAGTAATTCTTGCGGTCGAACCGCGACCATTTGTTGATGACCGCATCGATCGCCATGCCGGTGCGCACCGCCTGCCGAATGCACTCGCGGTTCGGCGTCGGCAACATGCCGGGCATCGCCGCATCGACCAGCGATACCTGCGTATTGGGCTCGGCCCCGAACGCAGTAGCCGCCCCGGAGAACAGCTTGGCGTTCGACGTGACCTGCGCATGGACTTCGAGGCCGATCACGACCTCCCAGTCGCCGGTTGCGCCACGGATGCGGTAATCGCTCATGTCATCGCTCTTCATACGGGCCGGTCGGCGGCCGCTGTTCCATTTCGTTCCGCGGGACCGGCTTGGGTCCCCCGGACGTCGTGCCGTTCGCCTTCGATTTCCCGTCGGGCAACATGTCGATGGCGACTTCGACCACCGTTCCAATTGCCTCGATCAGGACTTCGGCGATCACCACCACCTGTCCGCACGCGCGACGAACCCGGCCCGCTGCTCGATCGCCAGACCGGCATTCAGCACGCCCTGCTCGTCGAGCGGCTTGCCAATGATCTGCAACCCCAGCGGCAGCCCGTCCTTGTCGACCCCGCCCGGGACGCTCATCGCGGGCAGGCCGGCGAGGCTCGAGGGCACGGTGAAGACGTCGTTCAGGTACATCGCGATCGGATCGGCGCTCTTTTCGCCCAACGCGAACGCCGCCGACGGTGCGGTCGGGGTCAGCAGCACGTCGCATTGTTCCCACGCCCGTTCGAAGTCGCGGGCGATCAGCGACCGCACCTTCTGCGCCTGCGTATAATAGGCGTCGTAGAAGCCGGCCGAGAGCACATAGGTGCCAATCATGATCCGGCGCTTCACCTCGTCGCCGAAACCGGCGGCGCGGGTCGCGGCGTACATGTCCTGCAGGCCCGCGCCATCGGGCAGAACGCGCTGGCCGAAGCGCACGCCGTCATAGCGGGCGAGGTTCGACGATGCCTCGGCGGGTGCAATGATGTAATATGCAGGCAGCGCATATCGCGTGTGCGGCAGCGACACTTCGACGATCTCCGCACCGGCGTCGCGCATCCAGTCGATGCCCTGCTGCCACAGCGCCTCGATTTCGGGCGGCATGTCATCGACGCGGTATTCCTTCGGGATGCCGACGCGCTTGCCCGCCATGCTGGCGTCCAGCCCCGCTTCCCATGCCGGCACGGGCAGGTCGAGCGAGGTCGAATCCTTCGGATCGAACCCGGCCATCGCCTCCAGCATGATTGCGCAGTCGCGCACGTCGCGCGCCATCGGCCCCGCCTGATCGAGCGAGGAGGCGAAGGCGACGACGCCGTAGCGCGAGCAGCGGCCATAGGTCGGCTTGATGCCGGTGATGCCGACGAAGGCGGCGGGCTGACGGATCGAGCCGCCGGTGTCGGTGCCGGTCGCCGCCGGGCACAGCCGCGCGGCAATCGCCGCCGACGACCCGCCCGACGACCCACCCGGCGCCATCGGCGCGGTGTCGCCCTGCCGCCGCCATGGCGAAACGACGTTGCCGAACGCGCTGGTTTCGTTGGAGGACCCCATCGCGAACTGGTCGAGGTTCAGCTTGCCCAGCATCCCCGCGCCGGCATTCCACAGATTGCCCGACACGGTCGATTCATATTGCGGCACGAACCCTTTCAGGATGCCGCTTGCCGCCGTCGTCTCGACCCCCTGCGTGCAGAACAGGTCCTTCATGCCGATCGGGACGCCCGCCAGCGGTTTCAGCGTCTCGCCCGCCGCGCGCGCGTCGTCGGCGACCTTCGCGGCGGCGATGGCGTGGTCGGGGGTTTCGACGAGGAAGGCGTTGAGCGGCTTCGCGGCGGCGACGTCGCCGATGAACGCATCGGCGACGTCGCGCGCGGAAAATTCGCCGCCGCGCACGCCGTCGCGGATCGCGGCGACGCCAAGGTCGGTCAGGTTCGACACTATTCGATCACTTTCGGAACGGTGAAAAAGCCGTGTTCGCCCTGCGGCGCATTGGCGAGCACCGCCAAGCGGACGTCGCCATCGGTGACGACGTCGTCGCGCAGGCGCAGATGGTTGGGGATGACGGCGGTCATCGGTTCGACCCCTTGGGTATCGACCTCGCCCAGCTGCTCGATCCAGCCGAGGATGTTGCCGAGTTCGGGCGCCAGCCTTTCGGCCTCGGCGTCGGTGATCGCGATGCGGGCAAGGCCGGCCACGCGTTTGACGGTTGCAGGTTCGACGGACATGGCATGGCGGCTAGCATCCCCGCCCGCCCCCCACAAGCACCCGCAAAGCGGTTGCGTGGACGCGGCGCTTCGCCCACCAAGAGCCGGTACGAGCGACGGAGAGACGATTGGCGCGCAAATTCCTGTACGTGGTGGCGACGCTGATCGTGCTCGTGATCGTCGGCGGCGTGGTCTATGCGCTGTTCGGCAACGACCTGCTCAGGCGGGCGATGGTGCCCAGCGTCGCGTTCCGGGCCGAGCCGGCGATGCCGGCCAATGCCTATGCCGATCGCGCGATGTGGTTCGCGCGGCCGGGGCTGACGAACACGCCGGTCGACTGGTTGCCGCCGGGCGTGGAGCGGGGCGCGCCGGGCGACGCGGAAATCTTCTTCATCCATCCGACCTCGTTCGTCGGCACCGACCGCTGGAACGCGGCGCTGGACGATGGCGAGACCAATGGCCGGGCGCAGGTGTTCCTGCGCGGACAGGCGAGCGCGTTCAGCGCCGCCGGGCGGGTATGGGCGCCGCGCTATCGCCAGGCGACGTTCGGCGCGTTCCTGACCGGCGAAGCCGCCGCGACCCAGGCGCTCGACCTCGCCTATCGCGACGTCGCGGCGGCGTTCGACCGGTTTCTCGCCGAAGCCGATCCGAAACGCCCGATCATCCTTGCCGGCCACAGCCAGGGCGCCCTGCACCTGACGCGCCTGCTGCGCGAGAAGGTGGCGGGCACCCCGATCGCCCGGCGGATCGTCGCCGCCTATGTCGTCGGCTGGCCGGTGTCGAAGGCGACCGACCTCACGGCGCTCGGCATGGCCCAATGCACCGCCGCCGATCAGGCCGGCTGTCTGCTGTCGTGGCAGAGTTTCGCCGAACCGGCGGACCCGACGCTGATCGTCGAGCAATATGATGCGTCGACCGGGTTCGACGGCCGACCGCGCAACGGCACGCCGATGGTGTGCACCAACCCGTTGACCGGCACCGCCGGCGGCGCGGCGCCCGCCAGTGCCAATGCAGGCACGCTGATCCCCGACCAGTCGCTGGAGAGCGCGACGATGACGCCCGGCCTGGTCCCGGCGCGCTGCGATCCGCGCGGTTTCCTGCTGATCGGCGACAATCCGCCCGACCTTGGCCCGTTCGTGCTGCCGGGCAACAACTGGCATGTCTATGACTACAGCCTGTTCTGGGCGAATGTCCGCGCCGACGCGCTGCGCCGGCTGGCGGCGTGGGAGAAACGATGATTACCGAAGACCGCACCGCCTTTCGCGATGCGCTGCCCGATGGCGGGCGGCTGATCGGGCTGGACGTCGGGACCAGGACGATCGGGACCGCGCTGTGTGACGCCGGATGGAGCTTCGCCAGCCCCGCCGTGCTGGTGACCCGCACGAAATTCACCGCCGACAAGGCGCAGTTGACGACGCTGATCCGCCAGCAATCGGTGCGCGGCATCGTCCTCGGCCTGCCGCTCAACATGGACGGCACCGATTCGCCGCGCACGCAATCGGTCCGCGCGTTCGCCCGCAACCTCGACGACACCGGCCTGCCGATCTTCCTGTGGGACGAACGCTGGTCGACGGTCGCGGTCGAGCGACAGATGATCGCCGAGGATCTGAGCCGCGCCAAGCGGGCCGAGCGGGTCGACAAGCTGGCCGCCGCCTATATCCTGCAAGGCGCGATCGACGCACTGGTCAGCGTCCCGCTCGGCTGAGCTTGCGCGAGCGCGCGCCGCAGCCTAACCGGTCGCCTCGATGCCTATTTCAGACCACCGCCCCGCCGCCATGATCGATGGCGGCGCCGTCTTTCCGCATCGGCACCTGACCGGGATCGAGGGGTTGCAGCCCCATGAGATCCTGTTCCTGCTCGACGAGGCGGAACAATGGATCGACGCCAATCGCAGCCGGGGTCCCGGCGACCACCGGCTGGACGGCGTGACGCAGATCAACGCCTTTTTCGAGAACAGCACCCGCACGCTGCTGTCGTTCGAGATCGCCGGCAAGCGGCTGGGCGCCGACGTCGTCAACATGTATGCCGGCCAGTCGAGCGTGAAGAAGGGCGAGACGCTGATCGATACGGCGGTGACGCTGAACGCGATGCGCGCCGACGTGATCGTCATCCGCCACGGATCGTCGGGCGCGGTGCAGCTGATCGCCGACAAGGTCGACTGCCCGGTGCTGAACGCGGGCGACGGCTGGCACGAACACCCGACCCAGGCGCTGCTCGACGCGTTGACTATCCGCCGCCGACTCGGCGAAATCGCCCACAAACGCGTCGTAATCTGCGGCGACATCCTGCACAGCCGCGTTGCGCGGTCGAACATTCTCGCGCTGATCACGCTTGCCGCCGAGGTCCGGGTGGTCGCGCCCGCGACGCTGATGCCGCAGGCGATCGAATCGATGGGCGTCACCCCCTTCACCGATTTCGACGCCGCGCTCGAAGGGGCCGATGTGGTCATGATGCTGCGGTTGCAGAATGAGCGGATGAACGGCGGTTTCATTCCGTCGACGCGCGAATATCACCTGCGCTACGGCCTGACGCGCGATCGGCTGAAGCGGGCCGAACCCCATGCGATCGTGATGCATCCCGGCCCGATGAACCGGGGAATCGAGATCACCAGTGACGTCGCCGACGATCCCGAACGATCGACGATCACCGAACAGGTCGAGATGGGCGTCGCGGTGCGCATGGCGTGCCTCGACGTGCTGACCCGGCGCAGCCGCGGCGTGGAGGGATGGGCATGAGCATGATCTTCACCGGCGGGACGCTGGTCTGCCCGACCGGTGGCGTGACGCGGCAGGACCTGTTCGTCGATGGCGACATGATCGTCAACGCGGCGGCGGGCGATGCGAAGACGATCGATATCGCGGGCAAGCTGATCGCCCCGGCGATCGTCGATCTGGGCGTGTTCGGCATCGATGCCGCCGCCTGTCGCGCGGGCGGGATTGTCCGCGTCGGGCTGATGCCCGATCAGGCGCCGGTGCTCGACGATCCCGGCATCGTCGCTCGGGCCGCGCATATGGGCAAGCCCGATATCTGGATCCATCCGCTGTCGGCGGCGACGCAGGGCCTGCGCGGTACCGACCTCGCCGAAATGGCGATCAACGTCGAAGCGGGCGCGGTGGCAGTGGCGACCGGGCGGCGGTGGATCGCCGACAGCGGCGTGATGCGCAAGGTGCTGGCCTATGCCCGCGACTGCGACCTCGTCGTCGTCGCGCATGCCGAGGATGGCGGCCTTGCCGGCGATGCGGTGGCGACGGCGGGCGAGACCGCGACCCGCCTCGGCCTGCCCGCCGCGCCGGCCATGGCGGAGGCGCTGGCGATCGCGCGCGACGTGATGCTGGCCGAGGATACCGGCGCACGGCTCCATTTCCGGCAGGTGACGACCGCCGCCGGCTTCGACCTGATCCGTGCGGCCAAGCGGCGCGGCGTCCGCGTCACCTGCGGCATCACCCCGGCGCATCTGTACCTGTCAGATATCGCGATGAGCGATTTCCGGACGTTCGCGCACCTCTCGCCCCCCCTGCGCAGCGAGAGCGACCGGCAGGCGGCGCGTGCCGCGATCGCCGACGGGACGATCGACGTGCTGTGTTCGGGGCACGATCCGCGCGGACCGGAGGCGAAGCGCCTGCCCTTCGCCGATTCGGAACCGGGCATGGCGGGGGCGGAAACGCTGCTGCCGATGGGGTTGGGGCTGGTGCGCGACGGGCTGATCGGGCTCGACCGGCTGTTCGCGCTGCTGGCGTACAACCCGGCGCGGCTGCTCGGGCTCGATTCGGGGACGCTTGCGTCCGGCACACCCGCCGACCTGATCGTCATCGACCGGGACGCACCGTGGCAGGTCCGCGCCGATGCGCTGGCGGGCAAGGCGGCGAACACGCCGTTCGACGGCCTGCCGGTACAGGGCCGCGCGGTCCGGGTGATAAAGGGCGGCGCGTTCCTGTAACGGGAACGCGCCGCCTCCTCCTGGGAGAGGCTCGGGAAAGGGGTCAGCGCGCGGCGAGGCGCTCGGGACGGGCCCAGCTTGCCAGCTGTTCGCCGGCATGGGTGCGCACGAAGCAGCGATCGCCCTTTGCCCGCACGCTGCCGCACAGCGTCGCAGCATCGGCGCGGGCGAGCCCGCCGACCGACAGGCGATAGAAGCTCGCCCCGCGGATGCTGGCCTGCATGCCCTGCGGCGTCAGCGCGGAGAGGCGCGGTACGTTGCGGCGCATCCGGCGCCACGCGTCGCGCGCGACGGCGGCATTGTCGAACGCGCCGAGCTGGACGTAATAGTTGCCGCCGGTGGCAGCCTGTGCCGCGGGCGCCGCCGTGGCACGGGCGCGGGCGGCCATGCGCACGGGCGCCTGTCGCAGATAGCTGGCCGGCAATGCCTGCACGATCTCGCGGCGCGGGGCAAAGGTGATCGCCGGGCGGACGGTCGCCGCCAGCCGGACCGGGGCGGGCACGGCGGGGACGATCGGGGTATCGACGACCGGTTCGACCGGGACCACGGCGGCGGGTACGTCAGGGACCGGGTCGGCCTGCGCCAGCGCGACGGGCGCTGCCGGCGCGGAGAGGGCAAGCTGGACCGGCTGGCCGCGATCGGGCGCAGGCGTGACGCCGAGCAGCGCGGCGACCTGTTGCGCGGCGTGTTCGGGGCGCGCGAACGCCGCCCATTCCACCAGCCGCTGGTCGACCTGTGCCGGCGCCATGTCGACCGACGCCACCGTCCGCGCATCGACCCAGCGCCCGTCGAGCGCCAGCGCGAGCGCGAGGTTCTGGCGGATCGTCGCGGTCGCCGCCGGATCGCGCGCCGCTTCGCTGAGCAGCGCGATGCCGCCCGCCGGATCGCCGGCCAGCGCGAGGGCGAGGCCGCGATCCGCCGGCGAAATCCGTGCCGAATGTGCGGTCAGCGTGTCGCGCGCCGCGACCCATTCGCCGGTGGCGGTCTGCGCCAGCGCAAGGTTCAGCGCCGCCTTCGCATCGGTCGGATCGAGCGCCAGCACGTCGCTGAACGCCTGCGTCGCCGACGCGAACCGGCCGGCGGCAAGGTATGCGCGTCCCAGCAGCGAACGATAGGTCGCGTCGCGCGGCGACAGCGCCACGGCCTGTTCCGCGAACGTCACCGCCTGTGCCGGGCGGTGCTTCGCCAGCGCCTGCAGCGCCTTGCCCGCGAACTTGCCTGCCGCGCCGTCCTCCGATGATGCGACCGCGACCGTGCCGCCCGCGACCAGCGCGAGCGAACCGCCCAGCATGGCCGTGGCGAGGCCGATCGATACCAGCAGATGCGTCTTCATGGCTTGCCCTTTGCTGCCCCGTCGGGGGCGAGGCGCTGAACGAGCGCCGCGATGTCGGAGGTCGATGGCAGGAAGTGGTCGAGCGCCTCGCGCACGAACGCTTCCGGGGAAATGTCGCGGACCGTCGCCGCCAGCCGCAGCCGCAGCATCCGGTCGGCGTCGAGCGTCAGCTGGATCGTCTCGCCGGGCGGTCCCGAGGGCAGCGCCTGCAGCTTCGCACGGTCGCGCAATACCGCCGGGCGGGCATCGCCCAGATCGTTCCAGCCGAGATCGTCGCCGTCGCCGGTCGGACCCGTGCCGTGCGGCCGCATCGCCGGGCGCGCCTCGCCCTTGCGCGCCAGCAGGGCCGAATCGATCGATGCCGGGGGACGCTGCGTCGTCATGCGCCGCCCCCCTGCCCCCGGCGGCCGAAACCGCCGGCGGCGACGCGGGTCGCGCCGGGCAGGGTCGGTACGGCGAAGACCGTGCGACGGAAATTCTTTTCCAGCCGGTCCTGGATATAGCTCCACAGCCCCTCGATCTCCGCGCTCGACTTCGAGGACGGATCGATCTCCATGACGGTGCGGCCGTCGACCATCGACGACGCGAAATCGACGCGGTGGTGGATGATGACCGGCGCGACCGTACCGTGCTGCGACAATGCCATCGTCGCTTCGGTCGTGATGCGCGCACCCGGCGTCGCGGCGTTCACGACGAAAACCAGCGGCTTGCCGGCACGGTCGCACAGGTCGACGGTGGCGCCGACCGCGCGCAGGTCGTGCGGGCTGGGCCGCGTCGGCACGACGATCAGTTCGGCGACGGCGATCACGCTCTGGATCGCCATGGTGATCGCCGGCGGCGTGTCGATCACGGCCAGCTTGAACCCGTGCGCGCGCAGCGTCTCCAGATCGGCGGCCAGCCGCGCGACCATCGTCTGCGCGAAGGCCGGTTCGTCGGTCACCCGTGCGTTCCACCAGTCGGCCAGCGATCCCTGCGGGTCGATATCGACCATCACGACCGGCCCGGCACCGGCGCGTTCGGCCTGCACGGCCAGATGCCCGGACAAGGTCGTCTTGCCCGAACCACCCTTTTGCGATGCCACCGCCAGTACGCGCATTGCGCCGTCGTCTCCCCGTAAATCCCGGGACGGCATGACACGGCGTCGGATAAGAAGCGGTTAACGCGGCGTCCATGCTTGCCCGCGCGCGAAAGGCTTTCCGAACATCGTGAACCGCTGATAGGAAGAAGTCCTGAGACGCAAAGGGGAATTCGATGCGCGGTGTGGTTGGGCTGGCGCTGGCCGGCGCGATGCTGTCGACGGCGGCGATGGCGGACGTGAAGGCCGGGGTCGATGCGTGGGCGCGTGGCGACTGGGCTACAGCGGTGCGCGAATGGCAGCAACCAGCCGTTGCCGGTGATGCCGATGCGCAGTTCAATCTGGGGCAGGCATACAAGCTGGGCCGGGGCGTGCCGATGGACATGGCGCAGGCGGAACTATGGTATGCCCGTGCCGCGCAGCAGGGGCACCGGCAGGCGGAGGACAATTACGGCCTGATCCTGTTCCAGAACGGCAAGCGCGCCGAGGCGGTGAAATGGCTGGAGAAATCGTCGCAGCGGGGGGAAGCGCGGAGCCAATTTGTCCTTGGCACGATGCTGTTCAACGGCGATGCGGTGCCCAAGGACTGGCGGCGGGCCTATGCGCTGATGACGCGCGCGTCGTCGGCGGGGCTGCCGCAGGCGTCGGCGACGCTGGCGGAGATGGACCGCTACGTCCCGCTGCCCGACCGGCAGGCGGCGCTGGCGATGGCCCGCGACCTCGAGCGCGACGCCGGCCGTCCGGCGCTGGCGAGTGTCCAGCCTGTGCCGACGCCCCGCGCGGTGGCGACGCCCGTCGCCAGGCCGATCCCGACGCCCCGTCCGGCCCCCGCTCCCGTCGCCAAACCGGCACCGGTGCGCGACGGCGGGTGGCGGGTGCAGTTGGGCGCATTCAAGGACGGCGGCAACGCCCGTCGCCTGTGGAGCAGCGTCGCGGGCAAGTTCGCCGGTCGCCAGCCCTATTACGAGCAGGCCGGCGGCGTCACCCGGCTACAGGTCGGGCCGTTCGCGTCGAGCGCGGAAGCCAGCCGCGCCTGCGCGGCGATCCGCCCGACGACCTGCGTCCCGATGAAGCGCTGAAACGATCAGCCCGTCGCCCAGTCGGCGCGCGCGATCCCCTGTATATATAGCAGGGCGGTCAAATCGGTGTGGTCGATCCGCACCCCGGCCTCGGCAGCCACGATCGGCTTGGCGTGATAGGCGATGCCCAGGCCAGCGCGGCGGATCATCGGCAGGTCGTTGGCCCCGTCGCCGACCGCCAGCGTCGCCGCCGGATCGATGCCCAGTTCGTCGATCGCCGCCAGCAACGTCACTTCCTTGGTCGTCGCATCGACGATCGGCTTGCGCACCTTGCCGGTCAGCCGGCCGTCCTCGATCAGCAGGCGGTTGGCGATCATCCGGTGGAAACCGAGTTCGTGGCCGACCGGCTCGGCGAAGCGGGTGAAGCCGCCCGAGACGAGGATCGTCGTCGCACCCCGCGCGCGCATCGTCCGGATGAGCGTCTTCGCGCCGGGCATCAGCTTGACCCGCTCGTCGAGACAGCGCTGGATCGCGCCTTCCTCCAGCCCCTCCAGCAGCGCGACGCGCGCATCGAGTGCCGAAGCGAAGTCGAGTTCGCCGCGCATCGCACGTTCGGTCACCTCGGCGATCTGTGGCTTGATCCCGGCATAGTCGGCCAGTTCGTCGATACATTCGACGGTAATCATCGTCGAATCCATGTCGGCGACCAGCAGCTTCTTCTCGCGGTCCGCCGCGGGCTGAACGGCGATATCGGTGCGGGGAAACTGCCCTTCGATCGCGGCGCGCGCCGCGTCGGGGTCCGTCGCGAAACGGATATCGGCGGCACGGCCTTCGTCGAGCCACGTCCAGCCCTCGATCAGGCAACCCGCCGTGTCGAGGCGATCGGCGGCGGCGGAAATATCGCCCGCGGCGATCGATTCGGCTGCTATCAGCGTGGCGATGAACATGGCGAATTCTCCTGACCGTCCGAGGGTCGCGCTCATCGCAGGCCCGACCGCCAGCGGCAAGTCCGCGCTGGCGGTCGCGATCGCGCGAGGACATGACGGCGTGGTCGTCAACGCCGACAGCGCACAGGTGTATCGCGACCTGCGCGTGCTGTCGGCCCGCCCCGCACCGGAGGAAGAAGCGCAGGCACCGCATCGCCTGTTCGGCCATGTCGACGGCGCGGACAGCTATTCCGCCGCCGCATGGGCAAAGGACGCGACGGTCGCGATCGACGCCGCCCATGCCGCGGGCAAGCTGCCGGTACTGGTCGGCGGCACCGGCCTGTATCTGCGCACGCTGATCGACGGGATCGCGCCGGTGCCCGACATCGATCCCGCTATCCGGACCGAGGTCCGCGCGCTGCCGCTGGAACAGGCGGCGGCGATGCTGCACCGGCTTGACCCGGCCGCCGCCGCGCGCCTGAACCCGGCCGATACGACCCGGGTCACGCGCGCGCTGGAGGTGGTGCGGTCGACTGGCCGGACGCTGGCCGACTGGCAGCGTGACCGCAGCGGCGGCATCGGCGATCGCATCGCGCTGTCGGCGATGGTCCTGCTGCCCGATCGCGACTGGCTGACCGAACGCTGCGACCGGCGACTGGCGGAAATGTTCGACGGCGGCGCGGTCGAGGAAGTCGCCGCGCTGCTCGCCCGCGACGACATCGCGCCCGATGCGCCGGTGCGGCGCGCGATCGGCGTGGGTGAGATCGCGGCATGGCAGGAGGGTGCCACAACCCGGGCGGAGGCGCTTGCCACGGCGCGTTTCGCAACGCGGCAATATGCGAAACGGCAGTATACGTGGTTCCGCAACCAGCCACCGGCCGGCTGGCTTCGCACCAGCGAAACCGAAACATGCGCATTGTCGACCATATTCGACACTTTATTACGCCAATGATGGTTGACACGCATATTTGCTGCGACTAGCGACGCCGTTCCAACGGTGCTATCGCGCCTGCGAGATATTGAGGAGTGAAGACCCATGCCCGAGAAGAGTGGAGCCGCCATTTTGGTCGAGGCCCTCGTCGACCTCGGTGTGGAAGTCGTATTCGGCTATCCCGGCGGCGCGGTGCTGCCGATCTACGACGCGCTGTTCGAACACAGCCGGATCAAGCACATCCTCGTCCGGCACGAACAGGCGGCAACGCATGCGGCGGAGGGCTATGCCCGTTCGACCGGCAAGCCCGGCGTCGTGCTGGTCACGTCGGGACCGGGTGCGACCAACGCGATCACCGGCATCACCGACGCGCTGCTCGATTCGATTCCGATGATCGTCATCACCGGGCAGGTTCCGACCGCGCTGATCGGCACCGACGCGTTTCAGGAGGCCGATACCGTCGGCATCACGCGCCACTGCTGCAAGCACAACTATCTGGTGAAGGACCCGGCCAAGCTGGGCCATGTCATCCACGAGGCGTTCCATATCGCCACCGCCGGCCGTCCCGGCCCGGTCGTGGTCGACATCCCCAAGGACGTGCAGGTTGCGACCGCCCGCTATACCAGGCCCGGCCCGATCCAGCACAAGACCTATCGCCCCAAGGTGAAGGCCGATCGTGCCCAGATCGAGCAGGTCGTCGACATGCTGGCGGCCGCCGAACGTCCGGTGCTCTATACCGGCGGCGGCATCATCAATTCGGGTCCGGCGGCATCGCAGCTGTTGCGCGAACTGGCGCGCGTCACCGGCGCGCCGGTCACCTCGACGCTGATGGGTCTGGGCGCGCTGCCCGCGTCCAGCTCGCAATGGCTGGGCATGCTGGGGATGCACGGCACCTACGAAGCGAACATGGCGATGAACGAGGCCGATCTGGTCGTCGCCATCGGCGCGCGCTTCGACGACCGGGTGACGGGGCGGCTCGACGCCTTTTCCCCGCGCAGCCGCAAGGTCCATATCGATATCGACCGGTCGAGCGTGAACAAGATCGTCCGTGCCGACCTGGGCATCATCGCCGATGCCGGTCACGCGATGGAGGACATGGTGCGCGTGTGGAAATCGCGCCAGCATCCCAAACCCGACCTGACCGAATGGTGGTCGAAGATCGATGGCTGGCGCGCGAGGCGCTGCCTCGACTTTCCCGAAGGCGGCAACGAGATCATGCCGCAGCGTGCCGTCCGCGCGCTGTACGAGGCGACCAAGCATCGCGCGCCGATCGTGTCGACCGAGGTCGGCCAGCACCAGATGTGGGCCGCGCAGCATTTCGGGTTCGAGGCGCCGAACAAGTGGCTGACCAGCGGCGGTCTGGGCACGATGGGCTATGGCCTGCCCGCCGCGATCGGCGCGCAGCTGGGCAATCCGGGCGCGCTGTGCATCGACATCGCCGGCGAGGCGTCGATCCAGATGAACATCCAGGAGCTGGCGACGGCGACGCAATATCGCCTGCCGGTGAAGGTGTTCATCCTGAACAACGAATATATGGGCATGGTCCGCCAGTGGCAGGAGCTGACCTATTCGTCGCGCTATTCGAACAGCTATTCGGACTCGCTGCCCGATTTCGTGAAGCTGGCCGAGGCTTATGGCTGGAAGGGCATCCGCATCGAGGGGCCGGACCAGCTGGACGCGGGGATTCAGGCGATGCTCGACCATGACGGGCCGGTGATGGTCGACTGCATGGTGGCGAAGCTCGCCAACTGCTTCCCGATGATCCCTAGCGGAGCGGCGCATACCGACATGATCCTGCAGGCGAACGAAGTCTCGGGCGAGATGGACGACGAGGCGAAGGCGCTGGTGTAAAACTTAGATCCTCCCCGCTCCGCGGGGAGGGGGACCGCTCGCAGAGCGGTGGAGGGGGATTTCCCCAAGCGACACGCTGTGTGGGGGTCCCCCTCCACCAAGCTGCGCTTGGTCCCCCTCCCCGTTCCGGGGAGGAACAGGGACGAACATGCACATCAAGACCGAACAGACCGAACGGCACACGCTGGCCGTGCTCGTCGACAACGAACCCGGCATCCTCGCGCGTATCGCCGGGCTATTTTCCGGGCGGGGCTATAATATCGAGAGCCTGACCGTGTCGGAGATCACCGCCGACAAGGCGGTCAGCCGCATCACCATCGTCACCAGCGCATCACCGCCGGTGATGGAACAGATCATCGCCCAGCTCGACCGGCTGGTGCCGGTCCACAAGGTCATCGACCTGACGGTGCAGGGCGCGCATGTCGAGCGCGAGCTGGCGCTGGTCAAGGTCGTCGGCACCGGCGAGCACCGGATCGAGGCGCTGCGACTGGCCGAAGTCTATCGCGCGCGCGTGGTCGATGCGACGGTATCGAGCTTCGTGTTCGAGGTGACGGGATCGATCGAAAAGATCGACAAGTTCACCGAATTGATGGCCGAAGTCGGTCTAGTCGAGGTCGCTCGCACCGGCATCGCCGCCATCGCCCGCGGACGAGAGGCCGCCTGAAATCTATTCGCCGTACTCCGTCACTCCAGCGAAGGCTGGAGTCTCTTTCCACGGACCCCGCGCTTGCGGACGGAGACCCCAGCCTTCGCTGGGGTGACGCAACTTTCGAAAGGGAACCCCACATGCGTGTCTATTACGATCGCGATGCCGATCTGAACCTGATCTCGGACAAGAAGATCGCGATCCTCGGCTATGGTTCGCAGGGCCATGCCCATGCGCAGAACCTGCGTGATTCGGGCGTGAAGAACGTCGCGATCGCGCTGCGTCCGGGATCGGCGAGCGCCGCCAAGGCGGAGGGCGCGGGCTTCAAGGTGATGCCGAACGCCGAAGCCGCGGCATGGGCCGACATCCTGATGATCCTCGCGCCCGACGAGCATCAGGCGGCGATCTATGCCGACGATATCCATGCGAACCTGAAGCCGGGTGCGGCACTCGCCTTCGCCCACGGCCTGAACGTCCATTTCGGGCTGATCGAGCCGCGCGCCGACGTCGACGTCATCATGATCGCGCCCAAGGGCCCCGGCCACACCGTGCGCAGCGAATATGTGAAGGGCGGCGGCGTGCCGTGCCTCGTCGCGATCCATCAGGACGCGTCGGGCAACGCGCACGACATCGCGCTCGCCTATGCCAGCGGCGTCGGCGGCGGACGTTCGGGCATCATCGAGACGAACTTCCGCGAGGAATGCGAAACCGACCTGTTCGGCGAGCAGGCCGTGCTGTGCGGCGGCATCACCCACCTGATCCAGGCCGGGTTCGAAACGCTGGTCGAGGCCGGGTATGCGCCGGAAATGGCATATTTCGAATGCCTCCACGAAACCAAGCTGATCGTCGACCTGCTGTATGAGGGCGGCATCGCCAACATGCGCTATTCGATCTCGAACACCGCCGAGTATGGCGACATCGTGACGGGTCCGCGGATCATCACCGACGAGACCAAGAAGGAAATGAAGCGCGTGCTGGCCGACATTCAGTCGGGCCGCTTCGTCCGCAATTTCGTCCTCGACAACCGTGCCGGACAGCCCGAGCTGAAGGCGGCGCGCAAGCAGGCGGCGGCGCACCCGATCGAAAAGACCGGCAGCGAGCTGCGGGCGATGATGCCGTGGATCGGGGCGAATAAGCTGGTGGACCAGTCCAAAAACTGACGGAGCGCAGCGGCGAGGCCGCTGCACTCGACAGCTTTTGGACCGGCCGGCGCGACAAAGCCCGCCCCTCGGGGCGCGGCTTTGCCGCGACCGACGGGCGGGCGGCAATATGCCCCCACCCCACGGCACCGAAACCGAAACCAACCGTTTCGCATCCGGTATTTGACCCGAAGCGTGGCACCTCCGACAACGGCGGCATCCCGACTTCGCCTCAACCGGAGAGCCACACCCATGCGCACGCCCCTGATCCTCGCCGCCGCCCTGTTCGCGGTCGCCGCCCCGACCGTCGCCCAGCTGCCCGGCGCCCCCGACAAGGCCCGCGTCACCGCCGGCACCTACACCGTCGATACCGCGCATACCCAGGTCCACTGGCGCGTGAACCATATGGGCTTCTCGATGCTGGACGGCCTGTTCGGTGCAACTGGCGGTACCGCGACGATCGATCCGAAGAACCCGGCGGCCAGCAAGGTCGCGATCGATTTCGACATCGCCAGGTCGCTGACCGTCACCAGCCCGCAATTCGCCGAGCATCTGAAGTCGAAGGATTTCTTCGACGTCGCCAACAACCCGACCGCGAAGTTCGTGTCGACCCGCATCCAGCCGATGGGCGATCATTGGATGATGAACGGCAACCTGACGATCAAGGGCCAGACGAAGCCGGTGCAACTGACCATGCGCTTCGTGGGCGCGGGCGAGAACCCGATGAACAAGAAGAAGAATGTCGGCTTCACCGCGACGGGATCGATCAATCGCAGCGAGTTCGGGCTCGGCATGGCCGTGCCGGTCGTGTCGGACAAGGTCGACCTGACGATCAACGCCGCGTTCGTCGCGGCGTAACGCCGGTCGGTGCGCGGGGTTCAGGCCGCGCGCATCGCCGCGAACCCTTCGAAGGTGCCGCGCACGCTGGGCGCGGCACCTTCGACCAGCGTCGCGACCTGTGCGACGATGCTGCCCGTGCCGTCGTCGGCGGCCATCGCCCAGTCGCCGAACTCGCGCGTCGCGACCTCGCGCCGGGACAGCACGACCATCGCATGGTGCCGCGGATCGGCGGCGATGCGCGCATAGGCCGCCTCGACGTGCGCCGCCTCCCCTTCCAGCGCCTGCAGGAACCGGCGGCCGCGGTGGTGCAGCAATCCGGTGATGCCGTCGCGGCGGTTGTTGCGCCGCGAACTCGCCAGTATCCGGGCAAGATCGATCGTCGCACCGGTGCGGGCCGTGCTTACATAGATCAGCTGCAACATCATCGCCTCATCGGAAACCCGCCAAACCACTGTCGATACAGCGGGCTTCGTTACCAACCGGTATCGACGCCCCTCGCCTATGGACTTTCGGACCGCTTTTCCCCACAGACGCGCCATGGTCTGCGCGAACGCCCGACTGCTACGACTTAGCCGCCCTTAGGGCCGGATCGCACGCGCGTGCGCTGGTCCTGAGGGAGTATCGAACCCTTTCGGCAGATACCGGCGCTCGGGTAGCGCCCCAGACAGGCCAGAGACGACATGCTGCGCGATCCTTCGACCAAATACCGCCCCTTCCCCACCATCGACCTGCCCGACCGGCAATGGCCGTCGCGCACGATCACCACGGCTCCCCGCTGGCTGTCGACCGACCTGCGCGACGGCAATCAGGCGCTGATCGACCCGATGGGCGCGGAGAAGAAGAACCGGTTCTTCGACCTGCTGCTGAAGGTCGGGCTGAAGGAGATCGAGGTCGGCTTCCCCTCCGCCGGGGCGACCGAGTTCGACTTCATTTCCAGCCTGGTGCGCGACGATCGCATTCCCGACGACGTGTGGGTGCAGGTGCTGACCCAGTCGCGCCGCGACCTGATCGAGCGCAGCTTCGAAAGCCTCGACGGCGCGAGGCAGGCGATCGTCCACCTCTACAACGCGGTCAGCCCGGCATGGCGGCGGATCGTGTTCGGCATGGAACGCCACGAAGTCCGCGAGATCGCCATCGCGGGTGCGAAGGTGCTGCGCGACGAGGCGGCGAAGCGCCCGGACACCGACTGGCGGTTCGAATACAGCCCGGAAACCTTTTCGACCGCCGAACTCGACTTCTCGGTCGAGGTCTGCGCAGCGGTGATGGACGTGCTGCGCCCGACGCCGGACAAGCCGCTGATCCTGAACCTGCCGGCGACGGTCGAGGCGGCGACGCCCAACGTCTATGCCGACCAGATCGAATGGTTCTGTCGCAACGTGCCCAACCGCGACAGCGTCGTCATCTCGCTGCACACCCATAACGACCGCGGCACCGGCGTCGCCGCCGCCGAACTGGGGCTGATGGCCGGCGCCGACCGGGTCGAGGGTTGCCTGCTCGGCAATGGCGAGCGGACCGGCAATTGCGATCTCGTGACGGTCGCGCTGAACCTCTACACGCAGGGCGTCGACCCGCAGCTCGACCTGTCGGACATCGACGAGGTCGTGAACACGGTGAACTATTGCACCGCGCTGCCGGTCCATCCGCGCACGCCCTATGCCGGCGATCTGGTGTTCACCGCCTTTTCGGGCAGCCATCAGGACGCGATCAAGAAGGGCATGGCGGCACAGGCGGTGCGCAACGACGGCCTATGGGAAGTCCCCTATCTCCCGATCGACCCCGCCGATCTCGGCCGCAGCTATGAAGCGGTGATCCGCGTCAATTCGCAGTCGGGCAAGGGCGGCGTGGCGTGGGTGCTCGAACAGGACAAGGGGCTGAAGCTGCCCAAGCGGTTGCAGGCCGATCTGAGCCGCCACGTGCAGGCGATGGCCGACCGGCTGGGCCGCGAACTGAACGCCGCCGACATCTGGGCCGCGTTCCACGACGCGTATCTGCCGCACGGCAAGGATCGCTACGCACTGATCGACTATGCCGAAACCCATGCGCCCGGCGGCGGTCCGCCGCGCACCTTCGTCGGCCGCGTCCAGATGGATGGCGAGGAGCGTTCGATCTCGGGCAAGGGCAACGGGCTGCTGTCGGGGCTGCTCGCCGCGCTGCGCGACGAGGGCGGCATCGACATGGACGTCATCGATTACAGCGAGCACGCGATCGGCCATGGCGCCGATGCGCAGGCCGCGGCGTATCTCGAATGCAGCCTGCCCGACGGGCGGCGGGTGTTCGGGGTGGGGATCGACGGCGACGTCGCGACCGCGACGGTGCGGGCGGCGCTGAGCGCGGCCAATGCGACGGTGCGGGGATAAACCCAGCCAAAAACGTCACCCCAGCGCAGGCTGGGGTGACGTGCGCTTTTGGATTCAGAGCCGGAAGCACCGTCCCAACCATTGGTGCGGCGTTTGCGTCTTCAGGGCCTCAGAACGCGAACCGCGCCCGGCCCAGAATCCGGTCGCCGCCGTGTCGCCGATCCCCGATGGCGCTTACCACGCGGTCGTCGGTCAGGTCGGTCCCGACATAGTCGACCGCCAGCGTCAGCGGGCCGGTGGTATGTTCGACGCCCAGCCGCCAGTCGGTATAGGTCCCGCCGGGCCGCAACCGGTCGGCGCGCGCGGCAGCGTCCACCGCGCCCGACGAGCGTCCGACGCCGCCGACCAGCGTGAACGGCGTGGCCGGTATCCCCGCGACCGCCTGTGCCGACAGATACAGGTTGCTGCCGCCGATCGCCCGCTGCGGCGGAGCATAGAGCGCGCCGGCCGTCAGTTCGACCGGCCCCAGCGCATAGCGCGCATCGCCGCCGAATTCGGCATAGTCCATGCCACGCGCCGCGCCGGCGAAGATGTGACCGATCGCCCGCCCGCGCAGTTGCAACGGTCCGGCATCGGCAACGAACGCCGCGCCCAGATCGGCAACCGCATCGGCGCCATCGTGTCGCACCGAGTCGCGCAGGGCGGCAACCCGGGCGTCGATCTCGATCGCGCCCAGCGTCAGCGCGGCATCGCCGGAAATCGATGCCCTGCCCTCGCTCCAGCTCAACCCGCGCCGCCGTTCGTCGGTGGTCGCCTCAACCCCGACCGACGGCAGCGACTGCGCCTGTGCCGCTGTCGTCAGCAACAGCGACATCGCTCCGAAAACTGCTCTTGCTGTCATCCTGCCTGTCTGTTTCCCTGCATCCGGTCGATTTCGGCGTGGAGTACCCCGTGGTCCTCCTGCGCCAGTCGTACCAGTTGCGCCTGTAGTTCGGGGGTGCGCGTCGCGACTTCATCCGCGATCGCGCGCTTCTGCGCGCTGCACCAGCCCGGCCGGCTGCCCTCGACCACATTGTCGTGCGCGAACGAGCGTGCCAGCGTCGATCCCGAGGCGTGCCGTGCCTGCCGGTCGACCACCAGTCCCGCGCGCCACATGCAGCGCAACGTCGACGGGCGTCCGCCCGCACCGGCCGCGCCGACCTGGCGGTGGGTGACCTGTACGTCAGCGCGATAGTCCGACTGTACCGTGCCGGTGGCGTGGTCGATGCGAACGCTGTGCGCCATGCCGGCCTGCGGCGCGACCGAAGCCATCACCCATATCATGCCGGCCAATCCGATCGTCATGTCCATCTCCTGTTCCTGCGAATGGTTCCGGCCCATGCTGGCCGGTAACCGGTTCGGACGTTTGTCCGATACGGACATAACCGATCGAGAGCACGATACGTTTCCGAAAATCGCACCGGCAACGCTTTGTCACGATACGAAAACGCCGCCCGGGTTGCCCCAGGCGGCGTCTTCACGAACAGGTCGCACCGCACCAGCGGCGCGAACCGGTCACTTCATGTGCGCGCTCAGCAGCTTGTTCATTTCGAACATCGAGCACGACTTCTTGCCGAACAGCTTTTCGAGCGTGGCGTCGGCCAGGATCTCGCGCTTGTCCTTCGGGTTCTGCAGGTCGTGCTTCTTGATGTATTCCCACATCTTGCTGACGACTTCGCTGCGGGGCAGCGGATCGGAGCCGGTGATCTTCGCCAGATCGGCCGACGGCTGCACCGGCTTCGCGATACCGCCCCGGGCGCCGCCGGTCGTCGTGGTTTCCTTGGCCATAATATTCCTCCTAATCCCCCTGAGGGCCGCACCCCGTGGGCACGGCAGGCCGACGGTTATGCAATGTTCCGATGCGCTTGTCGCGGGGGAAAAGCGACAAACCGTACCGGGGATTCCACGAAATTCCCCCTATAACCAGCCTTTCGTCCCGAATTCGGGTCAGAAACCGAACCGGGCACGCACCCCGTAGAAGCGCGGCATGGCGGGATAGACGCCATAGGTGCCGGTCTGCTCGGGGATCGGGAAGCCGGAGATGTTGTAATACTGGTTGGTGATGTTCTCGACGAAGAACTCCAGCTGCTTGCTGCGATCGTCGGTCGCCACGCCGATCTTGCCGTTGAGCAGCGGGTAGCCGTCATTGCCGACCCGCGTGGTGCCGGTGCCGTCGCGGACGATCGACACGTCGCTGTTGTAGCGCATGTCGACATGGAACAGCGCGTTCAGGTCGCCGGTCAGTTTCGGCGTCCACGTCGCGGCGACGGTGAACACGTTGCGCGGCTGGTTCAGGAACTGGCGGCCGTTCTGGTTCTGGAGCGGCGTGCCGGTGAAGTCGTTGTCGGCATCATAGGATGCGTCGAGCAGCGTGTAGCCGAAGCGGAAGCTCAGCTCGCGGATCGGCTGAACCAGCGACTCGAGTTCGACGCCCTTGGCGGTCGACTTCGGCACGTTCTGCACGATGAAGCTGTTGCCCGCGAAGAGCAGCGACTGGAGCCCCTTGAACTTCTGGTAGAACAACGCGGCGTTGAACGAGAATTTGCGCGTGAAGCTGGTCTTCAGGCCCAGTTCGTAGCTGTCGACCGTTTCCGCCCCGAATTCCAGATCGGTGGCCTGCGCACCGTCGCCGCCCAGCACGCGGGTATTGAAGCTCGCCTGGTCGAGATTGTAGCCACCCGATTTGAACCCGCGATCGTAGCTGGCATAGCCGAGGATGTCGGGCGTGAACTTGTAGGCGAGCTTGGCGGTGCCGGTCAGCCGGCTTTCCGACCGGTCATGGGTGTAGTTGCCGTTGAACTCGCTCGACACCGCCGGGTTGCAGCTGAGCAGGAACAGGTTCTGGAACAGCGCCGGACTCGCGGTGCGGATCGCATTGCGATAGACGACCGCGCGCGGATCGTTGCCGAGGAAGAAGCCGCATGCCGCCGGGTTGCTGTTGATTGATGCCGCCAGCTCCTTGCGTTCGTAATTGTAGCGCAGGCCCAGCGTCACCGACAGCTGATCGGTCACGTTGATGATGTTGTGGGTGAACAGCGCGAACGCGTTGGTATCGACCTGGAAATCGTCGTTGTTGTTCCCCTGTCCCGCGACGTTCGGCGTCAGCGGCGTGTTGAGGTAGTTGAAGACGGACGATCCCGGCGCGAAATTGGCCTGCAAGTCCGCACTCTGCGCATAGAGCAACTGTCCGAACAGCGGCACCGTGCCGGCGGGCAGCGCCGCGCCGCCGCGCAGCGACGTCACCAGCTGGGTAAAGGTCGGCACGTTGAAGCTGCCGAAGAACTGCGCCGCCCGCCCGATGCCGCCGGCCGATGGCGGCGCGCCCAGCACGCCCGCCAGCAGCGTGTCGACATAGCGGTTGGCATCGTTGCCCAGCCGCACCGTGTCGCGCAGCTTCAGCTTTTCGTTCAGGTAGAAGCCGCCGACGAGGAAATCGAGCTTGCCGTCGAACAGCTGCCCCTGCAGCCGCAGTTCCTGCGTGATGTCGCGCAGCGAGGACTTGTACCCTTCGCGATAGGCGCGATCGATCCCCGAATAGTCGATGTCCTGGTTCCGCAGTACGCGGAAATCGCGATAGGCGCTGATCGACGTGAGTTTCAGGTCGCCGATATCGGCGTTCAGTTCGCCCGACAAGCCCCAGTCGCGCACCGCTTCGCCATAATCGCGGTTGGGCGATGCCGCCATCTTCCGGTCGGACGGCGGCCCGGTATAGATGCCGGTGCGGCCCTGCTGCGTCGCGATCGCCTGGATCGCGGCGGCGGTCGGTCCGCGGGTTCCGCTGACGACGCCGCAGCACTGCTCGTCGGTCTTGTAATAGTCGCCGATCAGGCGGAAGCTGAACGCCGAGGTGTCGTACAGCGCCTGGCCGCGGACGTACCAGCGGTTGATGTCGTTGAACGCGCGGTCGGAATTGACGTCGTCGATATAGCCGTCGCGCTTGCGATAGCCGCCATCGACGCGCAGCGCGAGCTGTTCGGTCACCGGCCCGGTCAGCGCGCCCTTCAACTCATATGCGTTGTAATTGCCGTATTCGCCCTCGACATAGCCACCCAGATCGAACTTCGGCAGCGCGGTCGTCACCGACAGCGCGCCGGCAGAGGTATTGCGGCCGAACAGCGTCCCCTGCGGTCCGCGCAGCACCTCGACGCGTTCCACCTCGGGCAGTTCGGCGATGGCGATGCCTGCGCGCGACCGGAAGACGCCGTCGATGAACACGCCGACCGCCGGCTCGAACCCCGGATTGTCGCCCGCCGTGCCGACGCCGCGAATCGACAGCGAGGTGGATACGGCCGACGACTGGCCGGTCGTGGTCTGGAGCGAGGGGGCCAGCTGTTCCAGCCCGCGGATGTCGCGCACGCCGGCATCGTCGAGCAGCTGCGCGTTCACCGCGGTCACCGCGACCGGCACGTCCTGGATCGGCTCGGCGCGGCGATTGGCGGTGACGATGATCTCGTTGCCCCAATCCTCTTCGGTGGCGGTCGGCGGCACGTCCTGCTGCACCGCGCCCGCGGCGGTCGGCGTGGACGGTACGGGCGACGTGGCCGTGGTCTGTGCGACGGCGGGCAGCGCGCCGACGACCATGGACAGGGCGGTGGCCGCCAGCAGTTGGAACTTCGTCATGGCATCCCCTCTTCCTCTGCTGCCGATATCGTCCGGCTATGCAGGTTGCATTTGGTGACGAAGCATCTATCCCGCGTCAACGGGCAAGCAACCATGAAACCGCGCTTTTGTCGGCGAACGGGTATGGAAGCCACAGTTGCTCCGCTACAGCGGGCAGAGCCGGCATGCTGTATCGGATCGAAGATCGGGAATGGACCAGCAGGATGTGTGACGCGAACGACGATGCCGATGGCGGCGAACTGGTCGGCCCCGCCCCCAAGATTCCGGTGCCCGACGACGTCGCCGCCGCGATCCGCACGCTGATCCGCTGGACCGGCGACGATCCCGACCGCGAAGGGTTGCTCGACACGCCGCTGCGCGTCGCGCGGGCGTGGAAGGAATATACGCAGGGCTATGCCGAGGATCCGGCCTATCACCTCGAACGGGTGTTCGAGGAAGTCGGCGGCTATGACGAGATTGTGCTGCTGCGCGACATTCCGTTCCAGTCGCATTGCGAGCATCACATGGCGCCGATCGTGGGCAAGGCGCACATCGCCTATCTGCCGCAGGACCATGTCGTCGGCATTTCCAAGCTGGCGCGGGTGCTGCACGGCTATGCACGGCGGCTGCAGGTGCAGGAACGGCTGACGGCGGAAGTCGCCGACTGCATCTGGAACGGCCTCAAGCCGCGCGGAGTTGCGGTAGTGATCGAGGCGACGCATGGCTGCATGACCTCGCGCGGGGTGCGCACGCCCGGCGTCACCATGACGACCAGCCGGATGATGGGCGTGTTCCGCGACGACGAACGCAGCCGCAAGGAAGTGCTGGCGCTGATCGGGCGCGGCTGACGGAACGGCGATCGGCGGCCGGGCGTTTTACGGCCATGACACGCCGCCTCGCCTGCATCGCCGCCGCCACGCTGTCGCTTGCCGCCTGCTCGGCCGACCCGCCGGCCAATGCGACCGACGCGCAGGCGGCGACCCCGGTCGGATCGATCGGCGGCGTCGATCCGGGGGCCAACCCGCAGCGGCCCGTCGCCTCGACCCGCGGCCTGCCCGACACCCCCGCGCCGCACGCCGCCCCCGAACTGCTGCCGATGGTCCGCGCCGACTTCGCCGACAAGAATCTGCTGGGATCGGGCTGCACCTTTCACGCGACCGCGGGCGGGCCGGTGCTGCTGCTGGTGCGGGACGAAGGCGACGGGCTGGTCCATTTCAACAAGGCGAAACGCCGCATCACCGCCGCCACGCCGGGACGCGAGGCGGTGCAGACGGGCGGCATCCTGGCCGGCGACAAGGTGGCCTTCACGATCGACCATCCGGCGGGTCCGGGGCAGCAGGCGTCGACATCGACCCGGGCGTGGCCGGCGACGCTGACGATGCGCACCGACGACGGCGGCGAGCGCGTCTATCGCGACGGTCGCTGGGAATGTGGCAGCTGATCGGCGGCATTGCCTAAGCGCGCGCGCGCTTATACAGCGCTGCCATGGCCTCGTAGCTCAGCTGGACAGAGCGCCGCTTTCCTAAAGCGGGCGTCGGGGGTTCGAGTCCCTCCGAGGCCACCAGCTTTCCTGCCGCAGTTCGTCGGTCGACGATCGGCACGTTAGAGTTTGATCCATCCGAATGGAACCGTCACCCCAGCGAAGGCTGGGGTCTCCATCGGCTTCTGCTGCGCGCTACCACCGGGAGATCCCAGCCTTCGCTGGGATGACGCCCGTTTCAACAGGGATGGATCAAACACCTAGCCCCTTCCACCACCGTTCGATTCGAGCAGCTTAGAGCCTGTCGAGAAGAGGGTCGGGTGAACCATGCCCCGCTTGGGTATCCGGATTGTCCGGGGGACAATCCGACCCGCCCCTCGTCGAGAACGCGGTTATTTGGGGCAACCCCTTCACGACTTCGGTTCTCGACAGGCTCGAATCTGCGCTCGAAGCAAACGGGTGGGGGGCCGCACCAATCGCCGTCCCGGCGAAGGCTGACATCTCTCGGTGAGGGCGCGGGCAAAACGCGGCTTGCGGCCCAGCTTTCGCTCGAAGGCCGATCGACATTTACATCCCATCGTCACCCCGGACCTGTTCCGGGGTGACGAGAATAGTGGCTCCGTAAGCCCGGGACGACACTGGATAGCTGAATGTCATCAGGCTTTAATTCGCCCGCTCCGGCGGCACCACCGGCAGCGGCAGCGGCGCGATCGTTACGCCTTCCTCGACCAGTGCCTTCGCTTCCTCGCGGGTCGCCTGGCCATGGATCGGCGCCACGTCCGCTTCCCCCACGTGCATCGCGCGTGCGCGATCGGCAAAGGCGCGGCCGACCCATTCGCTGCCCGACAGCGCCTGCTGCTGCGCCCTGGCGAGCGCCGCCAGCGCCGCCTTCATCGCCCCGGGCGGCGGACCCGCCGGGCGATCGCCCTTCGCCGCGATGTTCGGTGCCATCACCGCCTTGTCGATCCGCGCGTCGTCGCACATCGGGCAGCGGATCAGGCCGCGTTCGCGCTGTTCGCCATAGGCGTCGCTGGAGGCGAACCACGCCTCGAACACATGCGTATTGCCACAGCGCAGATCGAACACGATCACGCGATACGCTCGACCGGCGGGATGGCACGGCGATGGTCGAGCACCGGAATACGCGCGCGCACCGTATCGACCTGCGCCGGATCGATGTCGACATAGCCGATGCCCGCCCCCTCGCCCATGTCGAGCAGAACCTTGCCCCACGGATCGATCACCAGCGAATGGCCATAGGTCGTGCGGCCGTCCTGATGGGTGCCGGTCTGCGCCGCCGCCACGACGAACGCTCCCGCCTCGATCGCGCGCGCCCGCAGCAGGACGTGCCAATGCGCCTGCCCCGTCGGCACGGTGAAGGCCGCCGGCACCGACAGGATCGTCGCCCCGGCATCGCTCATCGCGCGGAACAGGTCGGCGAAGCGCAGGTCGTAGCAGATCGACAGGCCGAGCTTGCCCGCCGGGGTCGTCACCACGCAGGCGCGTTCGCCCGGCGCATAGCTCGCCGATTCGCGCCAGCTCTCGCCGCCGGGCAGCGTCACGTCGAACAGGTGCAGCTTGTCATAGGTTGCGCGGATGCAGCCACCGTCGTCGATCACATAGCCGCGATTGGCGAGCCGGCCATCGTCGCGCCGCACCGCCAGCGATCCGAGATGCACCCAGACGCCGGTCCGCGCCGTCGTATCGCATACCGCGCGCAACACGCGATCGCCAGCTTCGGTCGCGATCGATCCCGCTGCCCGTTCGCGGTCGCGATCGATCAGTCCGGACATTTCGGGCGTGAACAGCATCGCCGCGCCCGCCGCCGCCGCCCGTTCGATCGCGTCCACCAGCACCGCGGCATTGGCATCCGGATCGATACCGGCAGTCATCTGGAGCAGCGCGAGCTTCATGCGCCCAGCAGCGCGTCCAGCCTGCCGTCGCGTTCCAGCGCGGCGAGATCGTCCGATCCGCCGACATGCGCATCACCGATGAAGATCTGCGGCACCGTGGTGCGGCCATTGGCACGGCCCAGCATCTCCTGCCGCTTTGGCCCGCCCATGGTGATGTCGATCTCGTCATAGGCCGCGCCCTTGTCGTCCAGCAGCCGTTTGGCGCGGGTGCAATAGGGGCAGAACGCCTTGGTATAGATGGTGATGTTTGCCATGCCAGTGCAGTTGTGGTCGCCGTGCGCCCTTGTCAATCGTCCGTCCCGACGACCCGCGCCCAGCACAGGACGGATACCTGCACCGCCCCTGCCGCGCGCAACGCCCTGGCGCATGCCTGCGCCGTCGCGCCACTGGTATGGACGTCATCGACCAGCACGATCGACTGCCCGATGATCCGCGCCGGATCGGTCACGGCGAACGCACCGCGCACCGCCTGTGCCCGGCGACGTCCGTCCAGCCCGCGCAGCGGCGGGGTGGGCCGCGTCCGGCGCAGCGCGTCGCGTGCCACCGGGACGCCGGACAGCCGCCCCAGTTCGGCGGCGATCAACTGCGCCTGGTTGTAGCCGCGCGTCCAGATCCGCCGCCGGTGCAGCGGCACGGGAATCAGGCACGTCGCGTCCGCCGCCAGATGGCGCACCATCAGCCGCGCCATCGTCCGCGCCAGCGCCAGCCGCCCGCCATATTTCAGCTTCAGCGCGACATCGCGCGCGACCGGGCCATAGGCGACCGCCGCCCGCACCCCGTCATGCCCCGGCGGCCGCATGAGGCACGTCGCGCAGCACGTCCCCGGCCCCGCATCGACCGCGAACGGCACGCCGCACCGCGCGCACGCCGGATCGCCCAGAAAGCGCAGCCCCGACCAGCATGTCGCGCAGAACCGGTGATCCGCCTCCACCACCAACCCGCACCCCGGACAGCGCGGCGGCAGCGCCAGCGCGACGAGCTGGGCCAGGGCGGCGGCGGGGACGGCGAGCGGGCGCATCGCGCCCTTGTCGCCGCGCCCGCCACCCGGCACAAGGCGGCGCGTGACCGCCCCCGACCTTTTCGCCCGCCAGCGCCGCCGCCTCCACCGCGACCGCGCTGCCACCGATTTCGCCCGCGCCGACTTCCTCCACCGCTACATGCTGGAGGGGATCGAGGAGCGGCTGCATGCCGTCACCCGCAGCTTCTCCGACGTGCTCGACCTCGGCTGCGCCGACGCCGCCTTCACCCCGCCGCCCGGCACCCGCGTCGCGCGCTTCGACCCCGGCTTCGCCTTTGCGCGGGGCGCGCACGGGGTGCAGGGGGACGAGGACCGGCTGCCCTTCGCCGACGGGGCGTTCGACTTGGTCGTGTCGGTCGGCGTGCTCGACAGCGTCAACGACCTGCCCGGCGCGCTGACGCTGATCCGGCGGACGCTGCGCCCCGACGGGCTGTTCCTCGCGGCCTTTACCGGCGGGCGGACGCTGGCAACGCTGCGCCAGTCGTTGCTCGCCGCCGAACCCGACCGCCCGGCGGCCCGGGTCCATCCGCAGATCGACCTGCGCTCGGCCGGCGACCTGCTGGTGCGCGCCGGCTTCGCGCTGCCGGTCGCCGATTCGGAAACGCTGAGCGTGCGCTATGCCGGGCTCGGGCGGCTGGTCGACGACCTGCGCGGCATGGGCGCGACCGGCCTGCTCGAACCCGCGCCGCTCGGCCGAACCGGCCTGATGGCGACCGCGGCGGCCTTTGCGGAGCGCGCCGACGCCGATGGGCGGACGACCGAACAGTTCGAGGTGATCTACCTCACCGGCTGGGCCCCCGCGCCCAGCCAGCCGCAACCGGCGAGACGCGGCAGCGCCACCGCCTCGCTCGCCGACACGCTGCGCCCTAGATAAGGGTCTCCAGCAGTCCGATCAGCGGGCGGTCTGCGGGCGGCATCGGCAGCGCGTGGAGCTGCACCGGCCGCAGCCATTGCAGCGCGGTCGCATGGCGCGCCTGCGGGATGCCGTTCCATTTGCGCAGCGCGTACAGCAGCAGCAACAGGTGCCGGTCGCCCAGCCCTTCGCTGGCGAACGCCGCGGGTGCGAGGCAGCTGTGATCGACCACGATCCCCAGTTCCTCGTCCAGCTCGCGGATCAGCGCGGCCTCCGGCGTTTCGCCCGGTTCCACCTTGCCGCCGGGAAACTCCCATAGCCCGGCCATCGCCGTGCCCGGCGGGCGTTGCTGCACCAGGACGCGACCGTCGCGATCGACCAGCGCGGCGGCGGTAACCAGCAATATGCGGGATGGGGGAATCGACACTTTCTTAACCTCAACCGGCCTAGGAATTGCCCACGGAGTTTCGCGGGGAGTCAGGCCGTCATGCGTTCGCTTGTGCGGGTCTTCCGCAGCCTCTGGCAAGATCGGCGCGGCGCGACGGCGGTCGAATACGGCATGATCCTGGCACTGGTGGTCCTGGCGGTCATGACCGGTATCGCCGCCCTCGGCAAGACCACCAGCGACCTGTGGAACGGGGTCACCGCGAATGTAACGCAACATACCCCACGCGGTTAACCATCAAAGTGAAGTCCCTCGTGTTCCTTTAAACCTTTATCAACCGCGCCGATCGTACCCTCTTCGAGCCGACCGGAATTTTGTTCCGTAACGCCGGGAATAATTGAAGCACGCAGAACCATGGAGCGAATTATGCAGAAGATCCGTACCTTCCTGAAGAACAGCAAGGGCGCCACCGCGATCGAATACGGCCTGATCGCCGCGCTGATCGCCGTCGCCGCCATCGCCGCGATGCAGGGCCTGGGCAACCAGCTGAAGACCACCTTCGGCAACGTCACGTCGAACATGAAGGCTTCGTAAGCCTTCACTACGCCGAACAGGAAGGGCGGGGGGACTTCGGTTCCGCCGCCCTTTTCGCGTTACAGCCGCCCCATTGCGAGAAACTTCTTGCGCCGCGCCTGCCGCAGCCCGGCCGCATCCTGCGCCGCCAGTTCGGTCAGTTCGCCATCGATCGCATCGCCCAGCGCGGCGATCGCCGCCGCCGGATCACGGTGCGCTGCGCCCAGCGGCTCGGCGACGATCCGGTCGATCACGCCCAGCGTCTTCAGGTCCTGCGCGGTCACCCGCATCGCCTCGGCCGCTTCAGGTGCCTTGTCGGCGGTGCGCCACAGGATCGATGCGCAGCCTTCGGGCGAGATCACCGAATACACGGCGTGTTCCATCATCAGCACCCGGTTGCCCGCCGCCAGCGCGATCGCGCCGCCCGATCCGCCTTCGCCGAGGATCGCCGACACCATCGGCACGCCGAGGTTCAGCGCCGCCTCGGTCGATCGCGCGATCGCTTCGGCCTGTCCACGCTCCTCGGCCTGGATACCGGGAAACGCACCCGACGTATCGACCAGCGTCACCACCGGCAGGGCGAAGCGGTCGGCCAGCTGCATCAGGCGGATCGCCTTGCGATAGCCCTCTGGCTTGCCCATGCCGAAATTGTGGCGCAGCCGCGTGGCGGTGTCGTCGCCCTTTTCATGGCCGATCACCACGACCTTGCGCCCGCGAAACCGGCCGATCCCGCCGAGGATCGCCTGATCGTCGGCAAAGGCGCGGTCACCGCCCAGCGGCATGAAATCCTCGACCAGCGCGGCGACATAATGCCTGAAATGCGGCCGTTCGGGATGGCGCGCGACCTGCGTCTTCTGCCACGGGGTCAGCTTCGCATAGGTTTCGCGCAGCAGCCGGTCGGACTTGGTCTGCAACCGCCCGATCTCGGTCGCGATGTCCAGCTCGCCATCGGCGGCGGTATCGCGCAGTTCGTCGATCCGCGCCTGCAGTTCGGCGATGGGTTTTTCGAAATCAAGGAAGGTAGCCATGGTTCCGCGCCCTATGGCCGTGTCCGTCCGGCGTCAATCAGCGGGTGGCGTTCGTTGACCAGCCGTACCAGTCGCGACGCATCGACATGGGTATAGATTTCGGTGGTCGCGATATCGGCATGGCCCAGCATCGCCTGCAACGCGCGCAGGTCGGCCCCGCCCTCCAGCAGATGCGTGGCAAAGGCGTGGCGCAGGACGTGCGGGCTGATCCGGTCGGGCGCGATCCCCGCCTCGCCCGCCAGCGCGCGGACGATCTGGTACAACCGCATCCGGCCGAGGTGCTTCTGTCCCGACGGGAACAGCCACGCGCTGTCCGCGGGGACGTGCGCCCGCCACCGCGCGACGGCGGCACGGGCACGATCGGACAGCGGCACCATCCGCTCGCGCCCGCCCTTGCCCTTCAGGATCAGGTACGGCCGGTCGGACGCGATCGCCGCGCGGGGCAGCGACACCAGCTCGGTCGCACGCAGTCCCGATCCGTACAGCAGCTCGAACAGCGCGGACAGGCGCAGGTCGTTGCGGTCGGGCGGCACCCGCGCGATCCGCGCGTCGATC
Organism: Sphingomonas sp. 2R-10; assembly: GCF_030062225.1. Lineage (NCBI taxonomy): Bacteria > Pseudomonadati > Pseudomonadota > Alphaproteobacteria > Sphingomonadales > Sphingomonadaceae > Sphingomonas > Sphingomonas sp. 2R-10. The sequence goes on along the minus strand of NZ_JASCXF010000027.1, from coordinate 29,758 downwards.
GCGGCGAACATCGCATCGATATCGCCGCTCGACAGCGTCCTGGGCAGCGGGCGCGACGTACCCGGCCGGGGCAGCGCCGCGCCCGGATCGTCGCCGCGCAGCCCCTCCTCCGCCAGAAACGCGAAGAACCGCCGCAGCGCCGCGCCCTTGCGCGCGACGGTCGACTTGGCGAAATCCTGCCACCCGTCGGCCAGCCGCCCGATCGCCGCGGCATCCGCCGTTGCCAGCCGCCCGCACAGCGCCTGCGACGCGAGCGACAGGTCGGTGCGATAGGCGGCGATGGTGTTGCGCGCCGCCCCCGCCTCCGCCGCCATCATCTCCAGAAAGCGGTCGATCAGGTCCCGGTCGGTGCCGGGGCCAGTCGCCACGGGAGACGTCACGACCGGGCGAGCGCCTCGGCCGCGATCATCCGCGCCTCGCCCTCGCGCCCCGCCGCGCGCAGCGCCGCGACGATGTGGAACAGCGCCTCGGCCGGCACCCCGCGCCAGTCGCGCGTCTGCATGCCGCTCGCCGCCAGCAGCAGCACCGTGCCGCCCTCGCCGTTCACGCCCGCGCGGTCGATCGCGTCCGTCCACGGATTGCGCGCGCCGACCGCGACGTTCAGCTCGCGCGCCATGCCCGCCACCTGGTCGCGCGGCAGCCGGCCGAGCCCGGCAAGCGCCGCGAACAGCAGCTGGCCCTTGCGGGCATTCTGCCCGGCATAGTCCGACACCGCGCCCGCCGCGACCGACCGGCCCATCGGGTCGGCGACCGCCAGCATCGCCCAGCCATCGCTGCCGACCGGCACGATCCCGCGCCAGCGCAGCGCCGGCAGGTCGAGGCCCGCGCTCAGCATGGACGCGATCAACTGGTCGGCATCGCCCGCATGGGTCGCGACCGGCGCGATCATCGCCGCGGCGCGCGCGGTCAGCACCCGCCGGGCATAGCCGGACGGCGTGGTGATCGCCGGTTCCCAGAACTGGCGCAGCATCGCCAGCCGGTCGGTATCGTTGCCGGTAAAGGCGGTACGCAGGTCGGTCGCCAGCGCGCCCTGCTTGCTGGTCGCGTCCTCGTCGCTGCCCAGTTGCGCGTACAGGTCGACCAGCGCCTCGCTCGACACCACGCCCTGCGCCGCCGCCAGATCGGCATCGGCCAGCCGGACGCCCGGCGCGAATTGCGGTGCGGTCGCGTGCCAGTAGCGGACCTGCGGCCCGACCCCGCCGAACAGGGCGGCGGGCACCGGCGTCGCACTGGCGGCGGCCATGCCGTATCGCCATGCGGTCAGCCGGTCGATGCCGTCCCATTCGATCGTCGCGGCGCGGCGTCCGGCCGAACCCTTGCCGACCAGCTTCTCGGCCAGCGCCACGTCGATCGCACCGCCACCCGGCGCGGCACGACGGGCCTGATCGACGATCCGCCCGGCCTCGCGCGCCTTGCCCGACAGGCCGAGGCAGATGGCGTTGGCCAGGCGCCAGCCGCGTTCGTTCGACTGTGCCATCGCCGGGGTGACCAGCGGGCACAGCCCGGCGGGATCACCGGTCGCCAGCATCGCCTGCATCGCGATCTGGAACAGTTTCGGCGTATAATTCTCGATATCGACCGACTGGACCAGCGCGCGCGCCGAAGCCGCCTCGCCCATCCGCACCAGCAGCCATGCCCGCTCCGCGGCATAATCCGCACCGTCGACCCCGCTCGGCGTCATGACATCCGACACCAGCGCGCGGCGCAGTCCGATCGATACCCAACGCGACGCGACCGGCGCGTCGAGCGAGCGCATCACCCGTTCCAGCCACGGTCCGTCGGCGGTCCCGAACGCGTCGTTGCCGAATGCGCCGCCCTGCCCGGCGATGCCGATGCTGGCGGTCGAGCGGCGGGCGTAGTCGGGCAGCTCATATTGCCGCAGCGCCTCCGGGCTGATCGCGACCGGCGTCGCCGATGCGGTCGGCGTCGGGGTCGGCACCGCGCCCGGCACGCCCGGCAGCGGCTGGACGATCGGCGCCGACGGCGCGAAACCCGGCGCGCCGGTCGACGGCGCCGCTGCGGTCGGCCGCGGCGTCGGCGTGGGGGCCGGCACCGGCGCATCGCCGAACCCCGGCGGCAGCAGCGATTCGGGCACGTCCTGTCCGATCGCCGGCACGCCGGCCGCGATCAGCGCGGCGGCGGCGATCCCGATGCGCAACCGGTCAGTTGGCGAGGTTTTCAAGCGAGACCGCCTTTTCGATCTGGGTCGGCTGCTGCTCGGTCGAACGCCCCGCCAGCAGGAACAGTCCCGCGACCAGCGCGACTACGACGACGAGGAGGATGACAAGCGAACGCGACATGGATCAAAACGTCCCGGTACTGAAGGATCGACAAAAAAAGACGGCGACGCGCCTTTTGCCCGATCGGCGGGGCGGCTGTATAGCCCCTCGCGCAATGCTGCAAATTCAGGACTCCCTTCCCCCTTCCCCGCCCCGCTGGACCGGCCGGCCGATCGTGCTCGTCGGATTGATGGGCGTCGGCAAATCCACCGTCGGCCGCCGGCTGGCGCAGCGGATGAAGCTCGACTTCGTCGATGCCGACAACGAGATCGAACATGCCGCCGGCATGACCATCGCCGAAATCTTCGAACGCTTCGGCGAGGATCATTTCCGCGACGGCGAGCGCCGCGTGATCGCCCGGCTGATCGACGGCACGCCAAAGATCATCGCGACCGGCGGCGGCGCGTTCATGCAGTCCGACACCCGCGACCTGATCCTCGGACAGGCGCTGGCGATCTGGCTCGACGCCTCGCCCGACGTGCTCGCCGAACGCGTCCGCCGCCGCGACACCCGCCCGCTGCTGCGCGGCAAGGACCCGCGCAAGGTGCTGGGCGACCTCGCCCGCATCCGCAATCCGGTCTATGCGCTTGCCCCGATCCACGTCGTCAGCCAGCACGCGCCGCACGACGCCACCGTTTCCGCCATCCTGAAAGCCATCGGCCAATGACCGTCATTCCCGTCGCGCTTGGCGACCGCAGCTACGACATCGTGATCGAGGATGGCGTGCTGGCGCGCGCCGCCGACCATCTCGGCCCCATTGCACGCGGCCGGCGGATGGTGATCGTAGCCGATGCGCAGGTGCCGATGCACCTCGCCACGCTGCGCACGTCGCTCACCGCCGCCGGCATCGCCAGCGAGGCGATCGAGATTCCGGCGGGCGAGGGATCGAAGGGCTGGGCCACGCTCGAACGGCTGCTCGATTCGCTGCTGGCGCTGGGCGTCGAGCGCAGCGACCATATCGTGGCGCTCGGCGGCGGGGTGATCGGCGATCTCGTCGGCTTCGCCGCCGCGATCCTCAAGCGTGGCTGCGGCTTCGTCCAGATACCGACGACGCTGCTGGCGCAGGTCGATTCGTCGGTCGGCGGCAAGACCGGGATCAACACCCGCGCCGGCAAGAACCTCGTCGGTGCGTTCCACCAGCCCGCTTTGGTGCTGATCGATCCGACGACGCTCGACACGCTGCCGCCCCGCGAAGTGCGCGCGGGCTATGCCGAGGTCGTGAAATACGGGCTGATCGACGATCCCGATTTCTTCGCATGGTGCGAATCGAACGGCACGGCGCTGCTGCTCGGCGATCCGCTGGCGCGGACCCATGCCATCGCCCGCTCGGTCGGGGCGAAGGCCCGCATCGTCGGCGCCGACGAGCGCGAGACGACGGGCACCCGTGCGCTCCTCAACCTCGGCCACACCTTCGGCCACGCGCTGGAGGCCGAGGCCGGGTTCGACGGATCGCTGCTGCACGGCGAAGGGGTCGCGGCCGGCATGGCGCTCGCCTTCGCCTATAGCGCCGAACAGGGGCTGTGCCGTGCCGAGGATGCCGCCCGCGTCGCCGCACACCTGCGCGCCGCAGGGCTGCCCGACGGTCTCGCCGCCGCAGGCATCACCGCCTCGGGCGACACACTGGTCGGCCACATGCTCCACGACAAGAAGCGCGAGGGCGGCACGCTGCCCTTCCTGCTCGCCCGAGGCATCGGCCAGACCTATCTCGACCGCTCGGTCGATCTGGGCAGCGTCGCCGCTTTCCTCGACCGCTGCCCGCGCTGATGCCGCAAGGGATCGCCAAGCGCGACCTGCCGACCAGGACCTGCCCGGTCTGCCAGCGCCCGTTCGCTTGGCGCAAGAAATGGGCGCGCGACTGGGACAAGGTCGTCTATTGCTCGGATCGCTGCCGCCGGACGGGCAAGCCCGACTAGCGCGCGCCGGGAATGTCGCTGTTCATCTGCTGCTGCTGACGCCGTTCGGCGAACCACTGGCGCAGCATCGCCTGGGTACAGCCGCTCTGGCCGTTCATCCCGATCGCCGAACAGCTGTTGGGCCGCGTCGCCCGCGCCGCCTCCATCGCCACGTCCGCGCGCTGCGCCCAGCTCGAATCGGCCGAGGCCTGCGACGGCGGATCGCGGAACCGCTTGGGGATGCGATAGCGTTCGTTTTCGCCCAGCCGCGCGCACACCACGATTTCGTCGTTGCTGGCGGGCCTGGGGCAGGCTTCCTCGCCATAGACGGTCGCGTTGCGCACCCGTTGCGGCGGATCGGCCGGCGTTTCCTGCGCCGCTACCGGTCCCGCGATCGCCAGTGCCAGTCCCGCCAAAACCCAACGCGCCATCGGTACATCTCCCTCACACGCCCACTAACCGACCCGATCGATGAGCGCAGGCTGAACGCGCAAGGCTTTCCTGTCGTTGCACCGCGCCCGCAGGACGCTATGGCGGTGCCATGATCCTCGTCATCGACAATTACGACAGCTTCACCTGGAACCTCGTCCACTATCTGATGGAACTGGGCGTCGAGGTGCGGGTCGAGCGCAACGATGCCATGACCGCCGCCGACGCGCTTGCCAGCGATGCGCAGGGGTTCCTGATCTCGCCCGGCCCCTGCACCCCGACGGAGGCCGGCATCTCGCTCGACCTCGTCGCCGCCTGTGCGCAGGTGCAGCGCCCGCTGCTCGGCGTCTGCCTCGGCCATCAGGCGATCGGCCAGCATTTCGGGGGAAAGGTCGTGCGCGGCGGGCTGATGCACGGCAAGACCTGTCCGGTCGATCATGACGGCACCGGCCTGTTCGCCGGGCTGCCCTCGCCCTTCACCGCCACGCGCTATCATTCGCTGATCGTCACCGACGTGCCCGACTGCCTCGTGGTCAACGCGACCGCCTCCGATGCCAGCGTCATGGGCTTTCGCCACCGCGACCTGCCGATCCACGGCGTGCAGTTCCACCCCGAAAGCATCGCCACCGAACACGGCCATGCGATGCTCGCCAATTTCCTCAAGAGCGCCGGGATCGCGGCGACGGTGCCGGCATGACCGTCGCCACGCTGCTGCCCGATCCGTCGAGCCCGCTCAGCCACCAGAGCGCGGCAGAGGCGTTCGCCGCGATCCTCGACGGCACGGTGTCCGACGACGCCATCGCCACCTTCCTCACCGACCTTGCCCTGCGCGGCGAAACCAGCATCGAGATCGCCGAGGCAGCCCGCGCGCTGCGCCACCGCATGATCCCGATCGATGCGCCGGAGGGCGCGATCGACGTCTGCGGCACCGGGGGCGACGGCCACCACACCCTCAACGTCTCGACCGCCGTCAGCCTCGTCGTCGCCGCCGCCGGGGTGCCCGTCGCCAAGCACGGCAACCGCGCCGCCTCCAGCAAGGCGGGTGCCGCCGACACGCTCGAAGCGCTCGGGCTCGACATGGGCGTCGCCGGGGCGATGGCGCAATCGACGCTGGCCGATCTCGGCATCGCCTTCCTCTTCGCCGCCAACCACCATCCGGCGATGCGCCGCATCACCCCGATCCGCCAGCGCATCGGCCGGCGTACCATCTTCAACCTGATGGGACCGCTCGCCAATCCGGCGCGCACCACCCGCCAGCTGATCGGCATCGCCCGCCCCGACTATGCGACCGTCTATGCCGAGGCGATGGAACTGCTCGGCGCCGAAACCGCGCTGATCGTGTCGGGCGAAGAGGGGCTGGACGAGATTTCCGGCGCCGGTCCGACCATCGTCGTGCCCGTCGGCATGACCATGGCCGACCGCATCGTGCCCGAGGATGCCGGCCTGCCCCGCCATCCGATCAGCGCGATCCGCGGCGGCGATGCCGCGCACAACGCCGCGGCGCTCCGCGCGCTGCTGAAGGGCGAGCGCGGACCGTATCGCGACGCCGTCCTGCTCAATGCCGCCGCGGCACTGCTGATCGCCGATACCGCCACCGACCTGACCGACGGCGCCGAGCGTGCCGCCGAGGTCATCGATTCGGGCGCTGCCGATCGGCTGCTCGACCAATGGATCGCCTATTCATGACGATGCTCGACACCATCCTCGCCACCAAGCGCAGCGAAGTCGCCGCCCGCCGGACCCGCGCCAGCGTCGCCGACCTCGACGCGCGCGCGACCGAACGCACGGCCCCGCGCGGCTTTCGCGCAGCGCTCGACGCGATGCCCGGCCATGCGCTGATCGCCGAGATCAAGAAGGCCAGCCCGTCCAAGGGGCTGATCCGCCCCGATTTCGATCCGCCCGCCCACGCCCGCGCCTATGCCGCGGGCGGTGCCGCCTGCCTCTCCGTCCTGACCGATATCGACTATTTCCAAGGGGCCGACGACTATCTCGTCGCCGCCCGCGCCGTCTGCGACCTGCCGGTGCTGCGCAAGGACTTCAACGTCGATCCGTGGCAGGTGGCCGAAGCCCGTTCGCTCGGCGCCGACGCCATCCTCATCATCGTCGCCGCACTGTCCGACGTGCAGATGGCCGAGATCGAGGCGGCGGCGATCGAACGCGGCATGGACGTGCTCGTCGAGGTCCACGACCGCGCCGAACTCGACCGCGCACTGGCGCTCCGCTCGCGGCTGATCGGGGTAAACAACCGCAATCTCAAGGACTTCTCGGTCAGTTTTGACCGGACCTATGAACTGGTCGGCCATGCCCCTGCCGGCTGCACCTTCGTCGCCGAAAGCGGGCTGACGTCGCGCACCGATCTCGATGCGATGGCACGGCATGGCGTCCGCTGCTTCCTGATCGGCGAAGCGCTGATGCGCCACGACGATGTCGAGGCAGCGACGCGGGCGATGATCGGATGACGCTCACCCATCTCGACGCCGACGGCAGCGCGCACATGGTCGATATCGGCGGGAAGATCGCAACCCGCCGCCTCGCCATCGCCACCGGCCGGATCACCATGTCGCCGCAGGCACTGGCCGCGATCCGCGACGGGCTGGTCAGGAAGGGCGACGTCCTCGCCGTCGCACGCGTCGCCGGCATCATGGCCGCCAAGCGCACCAGCGACCTGATCCCGTTGTGCCACCCGCTCCCGCTGACCAGGGCATCGATCGACTTCGCGTTCGAGGACGGGGCGATCCGCGTGACCGCCACCGCTGCGACCGACGGCAAGACCGGGGTGGAAATGGAAGCGTTGACAGCAGCTTCCACCGCACTCCTGACGATCTATGACATGGCAAAGGCGATCGACAAGGCAATGGTTATCGACGGCATCTGCGTAGTCGAGAAGCAGGGCGGCAAGTCTGGCGACTGGGTGCGGGATGATTGAAGCGTCGGGAAAGACCCGCAACACTTCCCGTTCCACATCGTCCCCCCGGCCTTGATCGAGACCTCTGCAAAAGCCCTCGATCCGTACCCCGGCGAAGGCCGGGGTCCAGTTGGAGGGCATTGGCAAGATACGGAAAAGCTTTTCCAACTGGACCCCGGCCTTCGCCGGGGTACGGCGAGGCGTTGGCTCTGTTCGAGACTTTCGCAGAGGTCTCGATTAGATCCGCGGAAGAAGCGCGGCAAACCGTGATCGCGAACCACCGAGGACCCACCCATGTCCCTGCTCCCCGTCGCCGAAGCCCAGACCCGCGTCCTCTCGCTTGCCCGCCCCGCGCCCGCGGAAACCCTCCCCATCGCCGATACCATCGGCCGCTACGCCGCGGCCGACATCGTCGCCCGCCGCACCCAGCCCGCCCGGCCGCTCTCGGCGATGGACGGCTACGCGATCCGCTTCGACGACCTGCCCGGACCGTGGAACGTGATCGGCGAAAGCGCGGCGGGTGCCTCCTTCCCCGGCACGGTCGCCCCGGGGCAGGCGACCCGCATCTTCACCGGCGCGGCGATGCCGACCGGCACCGACTGCGTGCTGGTGCAGGAGGAAGCGACCCGCGACGGTGCCCGGCTGTCGCTCGCCGGAGAAGGCCCGGTGCGTGGCGGCAATGTCCGCCGCGCCGGCCTCGACTTCCGCGCAGGAGAATTGCTGATCGCCGCGGGGGAGCGCATCACCCCGGCCCGCGCGGCGCTGGCCGCCATCGCCGGCCACGGCGCGCTGCCGGTCGGCCGCCGCGTTCGCGTCGCGATTGCCGCCACGGGTGACGAACTGGTCCCCGCCGGACAGGCCATCGGCGACGACCAGCTCCCCGAAACCAACGGGCTGATGCTCGCCGGCCTGCTCGCCGATCTGCCGGTCGAGCGCATCGATCTCGGCATCCTGCCCGACCGGATGGATGCGCTGGTCGATGCCTTTACGGCGGTCGATTGCGACCTGCTGGTCACCACGGGGGGCGCGTCGGTCGGCGATCACGACCTCGTCCGCCCGGCACTAGTCGCGGCGGGCGGCACGCTCGATTTCTGGCGGATCGCGCTGCGGCCGGGCAAGCCGATGCTGTCCGGCCGGCTGCGCGATGCCGCGGTGCTCGGCCTGCCGGGCAATCCGGTGTCGTCGTACATCACGGCGCTGCTGTTCGTCCGCCCGCTGGTCGCGCGACTCGCCGGCGCCGCCGACCCGTTGCCGCGCACCGTCCGCGCGACGCTCGCCCATCCGCTGCCCGCCAACGGCGCACGGCAGGACTATCTGCGCGCGACGCTGGTCGACGGACAGGCATCGACCGCCGCGATCCAAGACAGCTCGATGCTGCGCACCCTCGCCCGGTCGGACTGCCTGATCGTGCGCCCGCCACATGCCCCGGCGGCCGACACCGGCGACTCGGCGGAAATCCTGCAACTCGCTTGACGGCAAGAAAATCGTTTCCTATTAGTTCCACGTCTGTTCCGACGGAGGATGGTATGCTGACGCGTAAGCAGCACGAGTTGATCTGCTTCATCGACGACCGGTTGAAGGCGACCGGCGTATCGCCATCGTTCGAGGAGATGAAGGAGGCGCTCGACCTCAAGTCCAAATCGGGCGTGCATCGCCTGATCTCGGCGCTGGAGGAACGCGAGTTCATCCGTCGCCTGCCCAACCGCGCCCGTGCGCTCGAAGTGTTGCGGATGCCCGACCGGCCGGTCGCGAAGAAGCCGGCGGCCCGGCCCGCCGCGACGCCGCGTCCCGCGCCGCAGCCGGCGAACGACGTCGTCGAGCTTCCGCTGCACGGCCGCATCGCCGCTGGCGTCCCGATCGAGGCGATCGAGGGGCAGGCGACGCTCCCCGTCCCCGCCGCGCTGCTGGGCGCGGGCGATCACTATGCGCTCGAAGTGGCCGGTGATTCGATGGTGGAGGCCGGCATCCTCGACGGCGACTATGCGCTGGTCCGGCGTACCGAAACCGCGCGCGACGGCGAAATCGTGGTCGCGCTGATCGAGGATAGCGAGGCGACGCTGAAATATTTCCGCCGCGAAGGCGCGATGATCCGCCTCGACCCGGCGAACCGCAGCTACGATCCGCAGCGCTATCGCCCCGAACAGGTCCGCGTACAGGGCAAGCTCGCCGGGCTGCTCCGCCGCTACTGACCGCCCACGTCGTCGGGGTTGCCGATCCCGACGACAAAGCGTGGCGGACGACAAAGCGTGGCGAGTGTGACTTTCGTGACCTTTGGCGGAAAACCGCCACTTTTGCGAAGCTCCGGAGCCAGCAGCGTCACCCCGGTAACGGCGCACACCACCCGCCGCGAACGGCCCGCTACCGCCCGTTCCCCGGCGCATGGGGCGTCCGCACCGCCTTGTACCATTGCAGCGGATGCGCCGGCGGCACCACCCCGTCCGGCAACGCCCGCCCCGACGTTTCGGCGAAATAGGCGATACAGGCATCGCGCCACCACTGCGCCTCGCCGCGCTGGATCGTCAGGAACTGCGCAACCTCCCCATGCCGCTGCGGATCGACCTGTCCCGCCAGCGCCGCCCATTGCCGCTGCATCGCCGCGACCGTCGCCACGCCGCGATCATATCGCCCGACCAGTTCCGCCCACAAGGTCCGCCCCGACCGCATCCGCCGGTCCCACGACACATGGTGGAACCACAGCAGCAGGTCCTCGGGCGCCGTGTCCGGATCGCCCCACCGCTTCGCCAGCACCGGCGCATACTGCCCCACCGCATCGCTGCCACGCGCCGTCCGATCGAACCCGATCCCCTGCCGGTCGGCCTTGTGGTAATAGACCGGGTTCCAGTCCGCCCGCGCCAGATCGTCGACCCACGGCCCCGGCCCGTAATGATGCCCGGTCGCGAACAGGTGGTGCAGCCCCAGCGGCATCATGTAATCGACCACCGCCTGCCGCGATGGCATCATCATCGCGACGACCGGATCGGCCAGCCCCGGACCCCATGTCATCGCCGCCCAGTCTCGCGCGATCGCGTCCGCCCGCGCATCCGGGTCCCATGCCATCCGCCCGAACGCATACCAGTTCGCCTGATCGAACTGCGATCCCGACCAGTTGCGATCGGTCCCGACATTGGCGACCCCCGCCATGCCGGTCAGCCCGCCCGGCCGTTCCAGCACGTCCGCGACCGTCGTTCCCCGCCGCGGCCGGAAGGTGTCGCTCCGCAGCGCCTCCTCCCACATCGGCCCCAGATAGGCGAGGTGGGTGGCGAAGCCGAGATACTCCTTGGTAACCTGCACCTCCATCATCAGCGGCGTGCGCGGCATCGCTCCGAACAGCGGGTGGAACGGCTCGCGCGGCTGGAAATCGATCGGCCCGTTCTTGACCTGCACGATCACATTACCGGCGAACTTGCCGTCGAGCGGCTGGAACTCGCTATAGGCCTGTTTCGCCCGGTCCTCGGGCTTGTCATGGGCATAGACGAACGCCCGCCACATCACGACGCCGCCATGCGGTTTCAGTGCGGCGGCCAGCATGTTCGCCCCCTGCGCATGGGTCCGGCCATAATCGCCCGGCCCCGGCTGTCCCTCCGAACTGGCCTTCACCAGGAACCCGCCGAAATCGGGAATGCGGGCATGGATCTCGTCCGCCTTCGCCCGCCACCACGCCGCGACCTTCGGGTCGAGCGGATCGGCGGTCGTGAGGCCCCCAACCTCGATCGGCGAGGAGAACCGCACCGACAGGTAGACGCGGATGCCCCATGGCCGAAAGATCGCCGCCAGTTTCTCCACCCTGGTCAGGAACGCCGGGGTCAGCATGTCCGGGCTGGCATTGACGTTGTTCAGCACCGCGCCGTTGATCCCGATCGACGCATTGGCCCGCGCATAGTCGGTGTAGCGCGGGTCGGCGAACCCCGGCAGCTTCTGCCAGTCCCACAACGACTGCCCGGCATAGCCGCGCTCGACATAGCGGTCGGGATTGTCCCAATGGTTCAACACCCGCAACTGGAGCCGGGGCCGGTCGACGATCGCCAACCGGTCGATCGCCCTGCCGGTCTGCACGATCCGCAGCAGCCGGAACGCACCGTACAGCACGCCGACCGGGGCGTTCGCCGCGATCACCGTCACCCGCCGCCCGCCAATCGTCATCGACCGCAGCACGAAGCCTTCGCGCCCCAGCCCCGACAGCGGCAACCCCAGTGCCGCGATCCGGGGCGATCGCACCGTACCGATCACGATCGCGCCATCGCCGATCGATCCGGCAGCAACCGGCCGTCCGGTCAGACCCGACAACCCGCGAACCAGTTCCCCCTGCGCAGCAACGACCGGCGCAGCATCCTCGTCGCGCACCACGCCGGTCGCTGCCGCCGCGACGCGATCCGCCTGTGCGGCCGGCAGCCGCTGGTAGCGCAGCCAAAGGTCATAGCCGTCCTCCGCCCGCGCCGGCGCGCACCACAAGGCGCACAGCAGCCCGATCCAACCCAGCGTTCTGGCCATGCCGCATCCTCCCGTCCCGTCTTTGCGACGGCGTTGACACCAGCCTATCACTGCCATCATGGTAACGCTACCACGTCGAAGAGCGTGGAACAGGAGAGCCCATGACCATGATCGATCGCCGCAGCGTTCTCGCCGGGAGCGCGGCGCTGCTGGCCGCGCAGGCTGCCCCCGCCGCCGCGGCACCCGTCACGCTGAAGACGGCTGCGGCATCGCGCGGACGGCGGTTCGGCTCCGCCCTCTCCTGGGGGACGCCGGGAAGCGACACGGGATCGTTCGCCAACCCCGCTTATGCCGCGCTGCTGCGACAGGACTGCGACGTGCTGGTGGCCGAGAACCAGATGAAATGGCAGGCGATCCGCCCCGCGCCCGACCGGTTCGATTTCGCGCAGTTCGACGCGATGGTCGACTGGGCGATGCGCAACGGCTTCGCGATGCGCGGCCACACGCTACTCTGGGCCTATTCCAGATGGTTTCCGGCGTGGCTGAACGATGCCGATTTCGGCACCCGCCCGGCGAGCGAAGCGGCGCGTATCCTGACCGGCCATATCGACACCGTGACCAGGCGCTATGGCCGCAAGATCCACAGTTACGACGTGGTCAACGAAGCGGTCGACCCGGACACCGGCACCCTGCGCGAGACGTCGCTGTCGCGGGCGATGGGTGGCACGATGCCGGTACTCGACCTCGCCTTCCGCACCGCGCGGGCCACGGCGCCGCATGCCGAGCTGGTCTATAACGACTATATGAGCTGGGAGGACGGCAACGAGAAGCATCGCGCCGGCGTGCTGTCGCTCCTCGCGGAATTCCGCCGCCGCGGCACGCCGGTCGATTCGCTGGGCGTGCAATCGCATATCGGTCTGTTCCAGCCGACGACGGATGCCGGCGCACTCGCGAAGCGGCTCGAACCCGCATGGCGGCGCTTCCTCGATCGGGTGACAGCAATGGGGTATCGCCTGATCGTCACCGAATTCGACGTGCGCGATCGCGGCCTGCCCTCCGCCATCGGCCCACGCGACCGCGGCGTCGCCGACTTCGCCCGCGCCTATCTCGACGTCATGCTGTCCTATCCGCAGCTGGGGGACGTCGTCGTGTGGGGATTGAGCGATCGCTACAGCTGGCTGCGCGGGTTCGAACCGCGTCCCGATGGCGCGATCGCGCGCGGCTGCCCCTATGATCTGGAGCTGAAACCGAAACCCCTGCGCACCGCGATGCTGTCCGCCCTGGCCGCCGGCACCCGCAAAGCCGGATGAAGCAGCGGCGGCGGGATCACCCGCCGCCGCCCTCGATCAATAGTCCCGGCTGTAGCGCAGCGAGGCGTTCGATCCGCCGAACGATCCGGTCTGCGACAACAGGCTGAGCGTGCGGGTCAGCGCGATCTGGATCTGCGTGGCGGTGAAGCCGCGCGCGTCGGTGATGATCTCGATATAGATATCATCGGTCAGATACTTGCCCGCCGCCAGCGACGTGCCCCGCCCGCTCGCCTCGTCGCCGCCCAGCACGCGCAACCGGTCGAACCCGGTCGCCGAGCGCAGCTTGCCCAGCGGATTGAGCCCGCCACCACCCGACCCGCGTAGCGAGTTGAGCGCCGCCGCCAGCTGGATCGCCTCGGTCGCCGACAGGTTCGTCACCGAACTGCCGAACAACAGCCGCGACAGCACCTCGTCCTGTGCCAGCGCCGGGGTGGAGCTGAACGCGATCTGCGGTGTCTGTGCGGTGCCGGTGACGTTGATCGTCGCGGTCACGCCCTCGGCGGTGGTCGTCGCGGCGATGTCGATCACCGGGTTGGTGAAGTCCAGGCCCTCGAACCGGATCACGCCGCGTTCGACCTCGAACCGCTTGCCCGCGAACGAATAGGTGCCGCGGATCATCCGCATCTGGCCGTTGATCGTCGGCGCGGACGAAGTGCCGGCGATGCGCAGGTCCGCCTGCCATTCCGACTCCAGCCCCATGCCCGACACGAACAGCCGGTTGTCGGCCCGCACCCGCAGCGCGAGGCGGAACAGTCCGGCCGACGCCGCTGCCTGCTGCCGCTGCGCCGCCGCGCCGCGGTTCGCGTCGCTCTTGCGCCGCACCCCGGTCAGCTCGGGCACCTCGGCCGCACCCTGGCGGATGATCTCGTACCGCGCCTCGGGGATGACGATGTCGCCCGAGATGAGCCCGCCATCGCTGCCGTTCTGGATGCGGATGTCGCCCGTCGCCGATGCGCCCAGCGCGTCGCTGCGCGCCAGCTGTGCATTGCGCAGCTGAGCCCGGATATCGATCGGGAAACCGCTGTTCGCGGCCAGCCCGACCGTACCCTGCGCAGCGACCGTGCCCTCGCCCGCCTGTGCGCGCAACTGGGTCAGTTCGAACCGGTCGTTGGTGAAACGACCGCTGATGGCGAGGTTGGTCAGGCGGGTGCCAAGCGACTCGTTCTCGTACGTCAGGTTGTTGGCGCGCACGACCCCGGTCAGCTGCGGCGCCTGCACCCGCCCGCCAAAGTCGGCGGCGAGGCCGATCGGTCCCGACAGCTGCTGGTCGGCCAGCCCCGCGAACGAGAACAGCACGCCCGCCGGACCGTTATAGCGGATGCCACCCGACAGCGGTGCCGCCAGCATCCGGGTGACCCACGATCCGCTGCCCGGCGGCAAGGGCCGCAGGTTCGCGACCATCCGCCCGACCGTGGTCGTACCGCGCCGGATCAGCGCCCGGCCGCTGCCGCCCTCGGGCCGCAGATCGCCGGCGAACACGATATCGACCGGCTCGGAGATCGAGGCGAGGCTGGTCCGCTGGAAATTGCGGATGGTCAGCCGCGCATCGGCGCGCGGGAAGCTCTGGTCCGCCGCCTGCGCGAAATCGAGGCTGCCGGTCGCGGTGCCGCCGATCCCGGTGCCGGGGACGAAGGCGTTGACGATGCTCAGGTCGAGCCGGTCGAGCCGGGTCTGGACCGACATGCCGTTGCCATAGACACCCGCCGCCCGGATCGACCCCTGCGCAAAGTCGATGCGCGTCGGATACAGGCGATAGCCGCCCGGCGCTGACACGATCCGCGCGGGATTGGCGGTCTTGAACGGGATCGAATTGGCAACGCCCTGCAACGCGACCAGATAGTCGTTCGGTCGCAGCTGTGCGTTCGCGGCGACGCGGAACGGCACGCCCGACGACCCCTGCGCGAACAGCTGGGCCGTGCCGTTGCCGCCGCGATAGTTCACCTTGGCGCGGCTGCGTTCGAGCACGAAATCACCCATCGACAGGTTCGCGACCTGTGCGTCAGCGACGATCTCCGGCTGGTCGTACAGCATGGCGGTCGCGGTCACGATCGCGCGGCCGATGCGCAGCCCCATGTCGCCGGGAATGACCGCGTTCGATGCCTGTGCGTTGACGTCGGCGCGCTGATACCTGCCTTGCGCGGACAGGCGCGCGACGCCCGCCACGCCCGATCCGGCGAAGTTCACCCGGCCGGCGAACGGCCCGGCATCGGTCGCCTCGATGCGGCCGTCGATGTTCATGCCGGCAAAGGTCGCCGACCGGATATCGGCGGCAAGGCGCGGGCCGGTCGATACCAGCACGTCGGCGCGGAACGGACCGTAGTTCGTGCCCCCGGTCGCCTCGATCGCATAGCGATCGCCCTGCCCGCGCACCCGTGCCTCGAGGTTGACGAGGCCGATGCCGACACCCGGCCGGGCGGCGCGCAACAGCACCTGCGGCGCAGCGACCGATCCGGTCACCCGCGCGCTGAGCGGACCATATTGCGTCGAATAGGCATCGGCATTGACCAGCAGCGGCCCCGCCGGGTCATAGCGCCCCGAACCGTTGGTGATGCGGAACTGCGGTGCGTTCATCCGCAGGTTTGAGAAGGTGACGATACCGTCCGGCCCGACGCCCACATCGACCCGAGTGGTCGATACGTTGCCGCCGAGGAAGGTGCGCACGCCTTCGTTGAACAGCCGCGTCGTCTGCGCGACCACCCGGCCCTTGATCCCGAACCCGCCGCCCGGTGCGGCGTAGAGGCTGGCATCGGTCGACAGGTTGAGGATGCCGATGCTGGCGACCTCGTAATCGTTGATCCGCCCCTTGATCGCCCCGGTATAGCGCCCGGTGGTCAGGTTGGCAGCGACGATCGCGGTCGCGTCGATCCGGTCGGAGCGGATGCGCAGATTGTCGGACAGCACCTGATCGCCCGAAATGGCGAGGTCGCCGTTGATCGCGACGTTGGTGACCAGCCCGCCGACCGCGGCGTTCAGCCCGGTGATCCGCCGCGCCCGGGCCGCGATCGGGATCAGGATGCGATCGGCATCGACCGTCGCGCGCCCTTCGGCATAGAGTTGCTCGACGACGGTCTCGCCAAAGCCGATCGCCGCCGCCTGCACCTTGTAGTCCACGCTCGGCGTGCCGAACCCGCCGTTCAGCACCACCGCCGCACGGACCGACCGGCCGTTGAGGTTAGGCAGGATCGCGCCCGGCGTCAGCAGCATCGCCTCGGTCCGGAAATTGCCGAACCGGCTGTTCCCCAGATCGAGCAGCCCGGCGGCGTTCACCGCCAGCGCGCTGGAGCGCAGCTGGATGCGGGTATCGGCCTTACGGTCGGCCAGCGTCGCATCGATCGCGACGTCGAGGCGCGGCGCGGTCAACCGCTCGACCGGTCCGGTCAGGATCAGCCCCGGCTGCGTCGACCCGCGCACCGTGAAACGTCCGTCGCGCCCGGTGACCGCCAGATCGGCGAGCGGACGCCCGCCCAGCGTACCGGCCAGCCGCCCGCGCCAGTTGCTCCAGTCGCCCTGCCCGTCGATCGTCGCGGCGATCGGCGCCTTGAGCCCCGCCATGCCGGCGATCATGCCGTTCGCCGGCCCGGTGATCCGGGCGTCGATGTCAAAGCGATTGTCGTCGGGCACCGCGTCCAGCTTCAGCGCGATCCGGTCGCCCCCGGCGATACCCGGCGCGGCGATCGTCGCGGCATTGGCGGTCACCTGCGCCCGGCGATCGGCGATATGCGCCTTACCGTCGAGCCGCGCGATGTGCCGCTGCCCAGTCACCGCCGCGCCGACCTCGATCCGGTCGACGCGCAACCGGTTCACGTCGATATCATAGTCGGGCAGCAACGGCGCATTGGGATCGCCCGGCGGCGTGTCCTTCAGCACCGGGTTGCGCGCATAGCGCACCAGCGGGCTGGTCAGGCTGCGGATGTCGACATGCCCGTTGGCGAACGCGAACGGCCGCCAGTCGACCGCGATCTCGGGTGAATAGGCGAACACGCCCTGCGTATCACTCAACCGCAAGTCGCGCACGGTCATCGCGCCATAGAGCGAACCGTCGATCCGCCCGATATTGACCTTCAATCCCGATGCGGTGGTATAGCCGTCGAGCTTGCCGACAAGGAAACCGCGCCCCGGCCCGGTGTTTAGCGCGAACACCAGCACCGCCAGCAGGATCACCAGCCCGAGCAGCGCGATCCCGATCCACTTCAGGATGCGCAGCCACAGCGGGCGGTCGCGCACGACCACGGTATCGGCGGCGGGCATGTCGACGTCACGCATCAGAATGCCTGCCCGATCGAGATATAGAGCGCGATCTTGGATTCTCCCGGCCGTCTGGCGATCGGTGTCGCCACGTCGACGCGCATCGGCCCGAAATTGGTGTAGAAGCGTCCACCGATACCGGCGCCGAAGCGCAGGTCCGACCCCTTGGGCAGGCTCGATTCATAGACCTGACCGGCGTCGATGAACGGCACGATCCCGAAATTGCCGAAGCGATAGCGGGCTTCCAGCGCGAATTCGTTCAGGCTGCGCCCGCCGATCGGCCGGTTCAGGTTGTTGCCGTCCTCGTCGACCTCGGGCGTCCGCGGCCCCAGTTCCTGAAAGCCGAAGCCGCGGACCGACCCGCCGCCGCCGGCATAATAGCGCCGCGACGGCGCAAGGTCGTCGCGCGCGATCCCCTGGATCGATCCGGCACGCGCACGCCCGGCGATGACGATGCTCTCGCCGACCGGGTAATAGGCGGTGCCTTCGACCATGAACCGGCCGTACGGACGCACCGCCCCCTGTACCGCAGCCTCGGGACTGACGTTCAGCTTCACGCGGAAACCCCTGGTCGGATTCAGCAGATTGTCCGATGTGTCGAACCCGGCGAACAGCGGCAGCGCGGCGATGCCATAGGTCTTGCGGCGACGCGCGGCGACGTCGAAGTCGTAGGTGTCTTCGTTGGTGCCGATCAGTTCCGCGCCATAGGCATAGGTGAAACGCTTCTGCCAGATCGGCGTGGAGTCGTACGACCAGCGGATGCCGAGCGTACCGGTAAACGCCTCGAACGCGTCGTAATTGGTGCGGCTGGCGTTGGCGAGCAGCTGGAACGTGCGGTCGCGCCGACCGGCGTTCGAGCGGCGGAAGGTCACGCCCGCCCCCTGTTCCTGCGTGCCCGCGACACCACGCACGATCAGCGCGCCTTCGGGCGGGAACAGGTTGCGGTGGGTCCATGATCCTTCGAGGCGAATGCCCTGACCCGTGCCGTACCCGGCCTCGCCCGCCAGCGTCCGCGCCGGCCCCGCGTCCTGCCTGACCAGCAGGTTGACCGCTTCGGTGCCGTCCGCCGCGATCTGCCCGGTGCGCTGCGGCTCGACCGACACGCCAGAGAACAGGCCCGTCGCGACCAGCGCGGCACGCAGGTCGTCGACCTTGCGATTGTCGTACAACTCGCCCTGCCGGAAACGCGCCAGCACGCCGACATGCTCGGCATCGAAAGCGAGCTTGCCGGTGGTCGAATAGGTCCCGAACGACGATCGCGGACCCGTCGTCACCGGCAGCGTATAGGCGCCGGTCACGGTCGTATCGTCGAGCAGGATGTCGCGTTCGCCGACCTCGACGAACGGATATCCCTGCTGCGGCAGCTTCAGGCTGACATTGGCCTCGGCGGCCTGGATGCGCTCGGCATCGATCGCGTCGCCGACCTTCAGCGGCAGTTCGCGGTCGACCAGCCCGGGCGGCACGGTCGGCTGGGTATCGATGCGGATCGATCCCAGCGTGAACTGCCGCCCCGGTATCGCGGTGACCACCGCGCGCAGACGCTGGCCCGCCGGTTGTTCGATCGCCGACGTGGCGGTGCCGTCATAATATCCCTTGGCACGCATGATCCGGACGGCGAGCTGCTCGTCCTCCTTCGCGCGGGCCTGTACCATCGCCGCGTTCGCCGCCTTTCCGTCGCCTTCGCGCAACGCCGACAGCGCCTTGAACTGCGTATCGCCATCGATCGCGTCGAGCCCCTTGACGACCGTGTCGTAGCGGATCTCGACCGCCCGCTTGTCGTCGACGCCCGCGACCTCGATCGGGGTCACGTCGAACGACGACAGCGGCGTCAGCGGCTGCGCCAGTTCGGGCGCTTCGGGCAACACCGCGTCCGGCAGCGTCTCGGCCGGTCGCTGCGTCTCGTTGGCGGGAACGCTCGGCGGAGGCAGCGGCGTGGCGGGCTGCGCCGTCGTTTGCGGCGTATCGAACGCCGTCATGGGCTCCAGCGGGGCGTTGATGTCGCCTGATAGAGAGGGCAGCGCGGCGTTGAATTCCGGATCGGGAACGATCGCGCCGGTGGACGGTTGCGCAGCCGTGGCAACGGGTGGCGTCACCGACGGATCGCGCCGGGCGGTATTGTCCTGAGCAAAAGCGGCTGGTGCCAGCATCGATCCTGCCAGCAGCACGACGATCGTCCGCGCGCGAAAATCCCCCAAAACGCTGTCCCCGTCCCCTTGCCTGGCTGTGGTACCTTACAGCCCCCGTACCGCCGAGAACGTGCAACGAAGCATTTGGTTCATATGGAAATTGACTGCGTCCGATTGCCGCTCCCTTGCGTTGGAGCGGCGTAGCAGAGGGGCGATAACGTGACCGATACCCAACCGCAGATCGATCCTGCGACCATTCCCGGCAGCCGGTCGGATCATCCATGGCAGCACCCCTGGGCGGCATGGCGCGCGATCCTGATCCGCGTCTATACCATGGTCGGCTATCACAACCTGACCCTGATGGCGGCGGGGGTCGCCTTCTACGCCTTTCTCTCGTTCGTGCCGCTGCTGGGTGCGATCGTCATGACCTATGGCCTCATCGCCGATCCGTCGACGGTGGCGCGACATATGGAAACGATCTTCGAACTGGTGCCGGCCGATGCCGCGCGGCTGATCTCGGACCAGTTGATCTCGGTCGTCACCACCGCGTCGTCCCAGGCGGGACTGGGGCTGCTGGTCGCGCTGCTGCTGTCGATCTACGGCGCGATGCGCGCCGCAAGCGCGATCATCCAGGCGCTGAACGTGATCTACGAGGAGGAGGACGAACGCAACATCGTCACCACCACGCTGCTGTCGGCGATGATAACCGTCGCGGCGATCTTCGCGGCGATCGTCGGACTCGTCTCGGCGGGCGTCCTGACGTGGATCAGGGGCCAGACGGCGTTTCTCGGCACGGCCGGCGCGATCATGATCCAGGGGGCGACCTGGCTGGTCGCCGGTGCGATCGCCAGCGCGGCGATCGCCTTCGCCTATCGCTACGGCCCCGATCGCGCGCGGGCACAATGGCGCTGGCTGTCGGTCGGATCGATCGCGGCCACGGTGTTGTGGCTGGCGGCGACGGTGCTGTTCGGCCTCTACGCGGCCAACTTCGCCAATTACAATGCGACCTATGGCGCGTTGGGCGCGGTCGTCGTGCTGCTGATGTGGCTGTTCGTGTCGAGCCTCGCCATCCTGATCGGCGCGGAAATCAATGCCGAGGCCGAACGCCAGACCGCGGTGGATTCGACCGTGGGCCATCCCCGCCCGATGGGTCGTCGCGGCGCGCGGCTGGCCGACAGCCTGCCCAGCAAGCGCCAGATGAAGCCCCGCCGCGACCGCTATTGATCGGCGGCGCGCTGCTCCATCGCCTCGGCAGCGGCCTGCACGCGCGCCAGCATGTCGCGCAACCGCTCGACATCCTCCGCGCTGAACGCTTCGAACAGCTCCTGCTCTATCAGCAGCGCCTTGGGCGCGACCTGTTCGTACAAGGCGCGGCCCGACGGGGTCAGCCGCAGCAGGTGCGACCGCTTGTCGCCGTCGTTGGCGCTGCGTTCCACCAGCCCGCGATCGACCAGCGCGATCGCGCCGCGGCTGACCGTCACCTTGTCCATCAGCGTCGCGACGCACAGCGCCTGCTGCGTGATCCCGTCGCTTTCGGCGATCACCGCGACCAGCCGCCATTCGGGAATGCGCAACCCGAACAGCGAACGATAGGTGGAGGCGATCGCATCCGATACGCGGTTCGACGCGATCGACAGGCGATACGGAAGAAAATCATCGAGTAGCAGGCGTTTGTTCACGCTGCGGATTGTTGCCGGGACGGCGTTGCAGGTCAACCGTAACGGAACCGGTATCAGTCCCGAAACGTACTGTCGTTCCACAAACCGGGCCGGGACCTCCGCAATGTTCAACTGGAAACACGAAGCGCAGGATCGCCTGCAGGCGATGCTGTTCGAGCATGTCGACGACCGGGCATTCCCTTGCGTCGGCGCGAAATCGGCGATGGCGAAGGGGACGCTCGACGTCCTCGCCTGCTCGCGTATCGACAGTGCATGGGACGATGTCCGCATCCACGACGCGCTGATGCGGCTGGCGGAAAACTATCGCAGGGACCGCGCGATGTATCGCAGCTTCGCCGTGATCTTCGATGGCCCCGACGACCTGACCGAAACCGGTTTCGAACGCGCGCTGTGGCAGCGGGTCCAGTCGCTGTCCGACAAGGATGTGTGGCGCGGGCAGGATTACGACACGCGGGTCAGCACCGATCCCGACAACCCGCATTTCTCGCTCAGCTTCGGCGGCGAGGCCTTCTTCATCGTCGGCCTGCACCCGTGCGCCAGCCGGCCCGCGCGCCGGTTCGAACGCCCGACGCTCGTCTTCAACCTCCACGACCAGTTCGAACGGCTGCGCGCGGAGGGCAAGTACGAGACGATGCGCGAGAAGATCCTGGTGCGCGACGAGGCGCTGGCGGGCAGCCGCAACCCGATGCTCGCCCGCCACGGCGCCGCCAGCGAGGCGCGGCAATATAGCGGCCGGGTGGTCGACGACCGCTGGGCCTGTCCGTTCCACTATTCCGGCGAGCCGAAGTGAACGTCATGATCCCCGAACGCTCGGGCACCGCGTTCCGGCTGGCGAAGGGCGAGACGCTGGTCGTGATCGATCCGCGCGGCCGCCAGGTCGCCGACCTGCTCGCCTTCAATGCCGACGATCTGGACGAGGTGATCTCGTCGGGCCGGACGCTCGACTATGCCGAAACGATCCGCCTGACCACCGGCCATTCGCTCTATTCGAACCGCAGCCGGGTGATGCTGGAGATCGTCGACGACACCGTCGGTTGCCACGACTTCCTGCTGACGCCGTGTTCGTACGATACCTTCCACCATTTCTACCCCGACCTGCCGCCGCATCGCGGCTGTTTCGGCAACCTCGTCGCGGCGCTCGAACCCCATGGCGTCCAGCCCGACCGTATCCCGGTGGCGTTCAACTGCTTCATGAACGTGCCGGTCGATGCCGCGACGGGCAAGCTCAGCGTCCTGCCGCCGATCAGCAAGGCCGGCGATTCGATCACCTTCCGCGCGGCGATGGATCTCGTGATCGGCCTGACCGCCTGCTCGGCCCCCGCATCGAACGGCGGCAGCTTCAAGCCGATCGAATACCGCGTGGAGCCGGCCTAGACCGCCCAGCACAGATACGCCGCGCCCGCCAGCAACGTCCCCAGCGGAAGGCGGTCGGTCGCGGCGGGCCGCCTTCCGGCGATCGCCATGAGCGCGACGACCGCCACCCCGGCAAACGCCGCGACCAGCAACACCATCGGCAGGGCGCGCCAGCCAAGCCACAATCCGATCGCCCCGAACAGCTTGGGATCGCCACCCCCCAGCCCGATCCGCCCGCGCATCCGGCGATAGGCGGCAGCCACCATCCACAACGCGCCGAACCCCGCCACGCCGCCGATCAGCCGATCCGGCAACGCCGGCGCAACCCCGGCCAGCCCCCCGCCGATTGCCACGACCGCCAACGCCCCCGTCAGGACATCGGGCAACCAGAACGCGGCCAGATCGATCGCCCCCAGCGCCAGCAGCAACCACCCGCAGGCAGCGCCCGCCACGCCTTCCCAACCCGGCGCGACCAGCCCGGCCGCGAGCCCGATCCCGGCGCCCAGCACCTCGGTAACGACATGCCCCCGCGCGATCCGCGCGCCGCAGGTCCGGCACCGCCCGCGCAACGCGACGAAGCCCACCACCGGCACCAGTTCGAACCACGCCAGCCCGCGCCCGCACCCGTCACAGGCCGACCGCCCGCCCAGCGCCGAGCGCCCCTCCGGCCAGCGGATCGCGACGGTCGCGATGAAGCTGCCGAACACCGCGCCCAGCACGCCCAGCAGGATCGGCCAGAACGAGGGCGGCAACGTCGCGGACATGGCCCGGTGCCTAGCGCGATTGCGGCGCCGCCACCACCGCCCTAGATGATAACAAACGAAACCAGAATTGCCCGGAGAGAGCCGCATGTCCGATCCCGTCGTCATCCTGTCCTATGCCCGCACGCCGATGGGCAGCTTTCAGGGGAGCCTGTCGGGCGCCACCGCGACCCGGCTCGGCGCGACCGCCGTCGGCGCGGCGGTCGAGCGCGCCGGCCTGTCGGGCGAGACGGTCGAACGCATCTATATGGGCTGCGTCCTACCTGCCGGCCTGGGGCAGGCCCCGGCGCGACAGGCGGCGCTGGGCGCGGGACTGCCGCAGCATGTCGAGGCGACGACCGTCAACAAGATGTGCGGATCGGGAATGCAGGCGGTGATGATGGCCGCCGACGCCATCGCGGCGGGTTCGGCCGACATCGTCGTCGCGGGCGGCATGGAGAGCATGACCAACGCCCCCTATCTGTCGCAGCGCCATCGCGGCGGCGCGCGGATCGGTCACGACCGGCTGATCGACCACATGTATCTCGACGGGCTGGAGGACGCCTATGAACCCGGCCGGCTGATGGGTAGCTTCGCCGAGGAAACCGCCGCATCCTATGGCTTCACCCGTGAGGCGCAGGACGCGTTCGCGATCGAATCGCTGCGCCGGGCACAGGCCGCGCAGACCACCGGCGCATTCGATCGCGAGATCGTCCCCGTAGAGATCGCCGGCCGCAAGGGCAGCACCACCGTCCGCCTCGACGAACAGCCCGCCCGCGGCGATGCCGCGAAGATTCCTACGCTGAAACCCGCTTTCTCGAAGGACGGCACGATCACCGCCGCCAACGCGTCCTCCATCTCGGACGGCGCCGCCGCCCTCGTGCTGGCGCGGGCGTCGGTGGCGGAACGGCTGGGCCTGACCCCGATCGCCCGGATCGTCGCCCATGCCGGCTTCGCCCACGCGCCCGCCCGCTTCGCCACCGCACCGGTCTTCGCGATGCGCCGCGCGCTGGAAAAGGCCGGGTGGAGCGCGGAGCAGGTCGACCTGTTCGAGGTCAACGAAGCCTTTGCCTGCGTCACCATGGCGGCGATGCACGACCTGAACCTCGCCCATGATCGCGTCAACGTCCATGGCGGTGCCTGCGCGCTCGGCCACCCGATCGGCGCCAGCGGCGCGCGCGTGCTCGCGACGCTGCTGTCGGCCCTCGAAACCCGCGGCGGCAACCGCGGCCTCGCCTCGCTGTGCATCGGCGGCGGCGAGGCGACGGCGATGGCGGTGGAACTCGTCGACTGACTTTACCCCACCGTCACCCCGGGCTTGACCCGGGGTGACGAAAATAGGGGCCCCGTACCGATCCCGGCCGCGACCGGAACCTTCCCCCGCACCCCGCGTAGGCTACGCCAACAGGCGTAGATGAAGGAACGGCCGTGGCGGATCGCGATACGATGGTGGGATATGACGGTCCGGCAGGCGGCTGGGGCTCGGTCAAGGGCATGACCAAGATCCTCGCCAAGGAGCATAATCGCCCCGCGGCGCTGGCGCAACTCGCCCGGCAGAACAAGACCAAGGGCTTCATGTGTACCTCGTGCGCCTGGGGCAAACCCGCCGAGCCGCACCCGTTCGAATTCTGCGAAAACGGTGCGAAGGCCACGTTATGGGACCTGACCCCCAATCGCTGCACCCCCGAATTCTTTGCGCAACATTCGGTCGCCGAGCTGAAGACGTGGAAGGATTTCGACCTCGAACATGTCGGACGCCTGACCCATCCGCTGCGCTACGACCACGCCACCGACCATTATGTCGAATGCAGCTGGGACGAGGCGTTCGCTGCGATCGGTGCCGAGTTGCGCGCGATCGATCCGAAGAAGGCGATCTTCTACGCCTCGGGCCGTGCCAGCCTCGAAACCTCGTATCTCTACGCGCTGTTCGCCCGACTCTATGGCCACAACAACCTGCCCGACAGCTCGAACATGTGCCACGAGACGACCTCGGTCGCGCTCAAGAAGGTGATCGGCGCCCCGGTCGGCACCTCGATCCTCGACGATTTCGAACATTGCGACGCGATGTTCTTCTTTGGCCAGAATACCGGCTCGAACAGCCCGCGCTTCCTCCACCCGTTGCGCGACGCGGTGAAGCGCGGGTGCAAGGTCATCACCTTCAACCCGGTCAGGGAACCGGGGCTGATCGCGTTCACCGATCCGCAGAATCCGTTCGAGATGGCGACGCGCACCGAGACGAAGATCAGCTGCCAATATCATCAGGTTCGCCCCGGCGGCGATGTCGCGGTGATGATCGGCCTCGCCAAGCATGTCCTCGCCGCCGAGGATAAAAGCTGGGCCGAACACAAGGTCCATGTCCTCGACGTCGACTTCATCGAACAGCATACCGACGGCTTCGCCGCGTTCGAGGCGATGGTCCGCGCGACCGACTGGGCCGACATCGAACGCGAAAGCGGCCTGAAGCGCGCCGATATCGAGGCGGCCGGGCAGGTCTATGTCGAGGCGGATCGCACGATCGGCATCTACGGCATGGGGCTGACGCAACAGGTCAACGGGTTCGACAATGTCGCGACCTACGTCAACCTGCTGCTGATGAAGGGCAATATCGGCCGCGTCGGCACCGGCATGTCGCCGGTCCGCGGGCATAGCAACGTGCAGGGCCAGCGCACCGTCGGCATCTCCGAAAAGCCCGAGCTGGTGCCGATGGACCGCCTGCGCGAGCTGTTCGGGTTCGAACCGCCGATGGACCATGGCCACAACACGGTCACGGCGTGCGAAGACATTCTGAAGGGGCAGGTCGACGCCTTCCTCTCGCTCGGCGGCAATTTCCTGCGCGCGGTCCCCGATCTCGAACGGATCGAGGCGGCATGGCCGCAGATGCGCCTGACGGTGCAGATCGCCACCAAGCTGAACCGCAGCCACCTAATCAATGGCAAGGTCGCCTATCTCCTCCCCTGCCTCGTCCGGACCGAGGTCGACAGACAGGTGAGCGGCGAACAGATCGTCACCATCGAGGATACGTTCAGCCATATCCACGGATCGATCGCGACCCACGAACCGGCCAGCGAACATCTCAAATCCGAAGTCGCGATCGTCGCCGGCATCGCAAAGGCGACGCTGAATCCCAATCCGAAGGTCGACTGGGACGGCTGGACCGGCGACTATGCGAAGGTCCGCAAGCTGATCGAGGCGACCTATCCGGAGGAGTTCCACGATTTCGAGGAACGCATGTTCACGCCGGGGGGCTTCTATCGCGGCAACTCGGCGCGCGAACGCGTGTGGAAGACCGAAAGCGGAAAGGCCGAATTCACCGTGCCGCGCTCGCTGTCGGGCACCGCGATCGCCGATGTGCCGGGCCGGTTCCGGCTGGTTACGCTGCGCTCGAACGATCAGTTCAACACGACGATCTACGGCTATGACGATCGCTTCCGCGGCATTTCGGGCACGCGCGACGTGGTGATGATGAACCCGAAGGAGATCGCGAAGGCCGGGCTGCACAAGGGGCAGATCGTGACCATCGTCGGCGATGCGGAGGACGGAATCGACCGCCGGGTCGCGGGCCTGAAGGTCGTGCCGTTCGACCTGCCCGACGGCTGCATCGCCGGCTATTATCCCGAACTCAACCCGTTGATCCCGCTCGACTGGCACGACCGGGAATCGCAGACCCCGGCGGCCAAGGCCGTGCCGGTACGCATCGTCGCCGGATGACGATGGCGGGATCGGCCACCCGGCAACTCGACCGGGTGGGAGTATCGGGCGACGCGGCGCCGCAGGACCGGTCCATCGCGATCGAGGCGCCGGTCGCGATCGAGGTGGATGGCCTGGGCTATGCCGTCCTGATGGCGACCCCCGCCGATCTCGACGACCTCGCTTATGGCTTCGTGCTGGCCGAACGGCTGGTCGACCATGCGGCGGAGGTGATCGATGTCGTGTCGCACACCACCGACGCCGGTACGCTGCTGCGCGTGACGCTGGTCCCCGGACGCCATGACCGCGTCGCCGACCGGGTACGGCACCGCGTATCGGAATCGTCGTGCGGGCTGTGCGGCATCGAGAATCTCGAACAGGCGTTACGGCCCCTGCCGCCCGTCGTCGCCCGGTCCGCAGCGACACCCCCGGCGATCTTCGCCGCGGCGGCGGCGTTACGCGACCATCAGCCGCTGGCGCGGGCGACCGGCGCGACCCACGCCGCCGCGCTCTGTGCCCGCGACGGGACGATCCGGCTGGTGCGCGAGGATGTCGGCCGCCACAACGCCTTCGACAAGCTGATCGGCGCGATGGCCCGCGACGCGCTCGACTGGGGGGGCGGCTTCGCGCTGCTGTCGTCGCGCTGCTCGTTCGAACTGGTCGAAAAAGCGGTGCTGGCCGGCTGCCCGCTGCTCGCCACCCTGTCGGCAGCGACCACGCTCGCGATCGATCGCGCCGCCGGAGCCGGGCTGGCGCTGCGCACCTCGGTCCGCAGCGATACCCTGTACGCCGCATGACCCGCGTGCTTGGTGCGATCCTCGGCGGCGGCCGCTCCAGCCGCTTCGGCAGCGACAAGGCGCTGGCGACGCTGGGTGGTCAGGCGCTGATCGATCGCGTGGCCGCGGCGCTGGCGCCACAGGTCGATGCCATGATCGTCGTCGGCCGCGACCATCCCGGCCTGACCGCGGTGGCCGATCGTCCCGCTCCCGATCTCGGGCCGCTCGGGGGTATTGCCGGGGCGCTGCACCATGCCGTTACCCATGGGTTCGACCGGATACTGACCGTGCCGTGCGACGCGCCGTTCCTGCCCGACGACCTGCGGGAACGGCTGTCGGCGGCGGGGCCTGCCGTGTTCCTGCACGATCTGCCCGTCATCGGCGGGTGGCCGACGGATACGTCGCCCGCGCTCGATCGCCTGCTCGCCGAAGGCGGATCGCGCTCGGTCCGCGCCTTTGCCGACCGGATCGGCGCGGTCGGGATCGCCGGCGGGGGGATCGCCAATATCAACACCCCCGACGATCTCGCGCGGATCGCCGCGCAACGCGACTGACAGCGGCGACAAGCCACGATATAGCACCGCCGGTATGACCGCGTCGTTCCTGATCCTGCGTATCGGCGACAGCCGCCTCGCGCTGCCGATGGCGGTGGTGCGCGAGGTGCTGCCGATGCTGCCGATCGATGCGGCACCCGGCCTGCCGCGCCCGCTGCTCGGCTTCGTCACGTTGCAGGATCGCCCGGTGCCGGTCCTCGCCCCCGGACTGCTGCTCGCGCCCGATGCGCCGGTCGGATCGATCGGCCTGTTCGCGCATCTGGTGCGGCTGCGCGACGATCTGTGCCTGCTGGTCGATCGCGCCGAGGATGTGGCGCAGGGCGACGTCGCCCCGCTCGATCCCGCGCACAGCCTGAACGCGGCGATCGCCGGTGAACTGACGCTGGCCGATGGCGGCACGGCGCATGTCGTCGCCCCCGACCGCCTGCTCCTCGACGCCGAACGCGCCGTGCTGGCGACGCTGACCGCCGCCGCCACCGCGCGCCGCGACCAGTGGACCGCCGCATGATCGCCGACGACGCCTTTGCCGAGGTCAAGGCGCTGGTGATCGCCCGCACCGGCCATCATTATTACCGCGACAAGGACGCCCAGCTCGCCGAACGCGTCGCGCATCGCATGAAGGAAACCGGCGATGCCACGATCGCCGCCTATCGCGACCGGCTGCGCGATCCGGCCGATGCCGAATGGCCGCGCCTCGAAAGCGCGGTGACGATCAACGAGACGTTCTTCTTCCGCTTCGCCGAACAGTTCGACGCGCTGCGCACCACCATCCTGCCGGCGATGATCGAACGGCATCGCGACGACCGGCGACTGCGGATCTGGAGCGTCGGCTGCTCGACGGGGGCGGAGGCGCATTCGATCGCGATCCTGCTCGCCGATCTGCTGGGCGATGCCGTCGCCGACTGGCGCATTTCGCTGACCGGCACCGATATCGACGACGACGCCCTCGCCGCCGCGCGCGCCGCCGACTATTCGTCGTGGGCGCTGCGCACGGTCGGCGAGGCGGAACGCGTGCGCCTGTTCGACCGCCGCGGCGACCGCTACCGGCTGAAGGACCGCTATCGCGGCATCGCCCGGTTCGAACACCACAACCTGCTGGCACTGACCGATGCCGCCGCCCCGCTGGGATATGGCGACTACGACCTGATCCTGTGCCGCAACGTGCTGATCTATTTCGCGCAGGGGGATGCGACCGCGATCGTCGGCGCGCTGGCCGGACGCCTCGCACCCGACGGCGTCCTGCTGCTCGGCCATGCCGAACCCAATCCCGGCTTCGACGCCGTCGCCGACACCGCGCAGGTCGCGGGCATCCTGACCTACCGCCCGCCCGGCAGCCGCCCCGGACCCGTCGCACC